>JBCNPS010000410.1:0-6917 GCA_039593235.1 Chitinophaga sp.
GATCCCTTGATGATCCCCTGTTGAGTGAAATAGCCGGCGGACAAGGCGTATTGCGTTTTTTCATCCCCACCACTAACAGATAACTGGTAATTGGCGATGGGAGCAGTGCGGAGTATTTCGTCCTGCCAGTCGGTGCCTTTACCAAAAGCGGCAACCTGGTCTGGTGTGTATACGGCAGGCAGGCCATCATTGGTATTGGCTTCATTGACAAGCTGTGCGTACTCGCTTGCGTTCAGCACCGGGTATTTCCGGCGTACGTTCTGCGTGCCGTAGTAGGTGTCGAAATTAATAATGGACTTACCCGCTTTTCCTCTTTTGGTAGTAATGATCACTACGCCGTTGGCTCCCCTGGAGCCATAGATGGCTGTGGAAGAAGCATCTTTCAGGATATTGATGGATTCAATATCTGCCGGGTTGAGGGTACTCAACACGTTAAAGGCGGAGCCAGTGCTTACGCCGGCATTTTTGAAGGGAATACCATCTATCACGTACAACGGCTCGTTGTCGCCCTGTATGGAGTTACCGCCACGGATACGGATAGTAGTGGAGGCGCCGGGAGCGCCGGAGTTTTGTGTTACCTGCACGCCGGCGGCTCTTCCCTGCAAAGCCTGGTCCAGTGAAGTAACGGCTACTTTTTTGATTTCTCCCACGGGTATGGAAGCAACGGAGCCGGTGAGATCACTCTTTCTTACCTGGCCGTAGCCTACTACCACTACTTCTCCCAGGGCTTCTGTATCGCCTTCCAGGGTAACGGTGATGTTGTTCTGACCCGGGGACAAAGTGATTTCCTTTGATTTGAGTCCCAGCGCGGAAACCACCAGCACGGCGTTCTCCGGTACATTAGTGAGGGTGAATGCACCATTTACATTAGTGGCGGTGCCGCGACCGGTGCCTTTCACCTGCACAGTGGCGCCGGGTATTGGCTCGCCCTTTTCATTCACCACTTTGCCCTGTAAGTTGTCGATGGCGGGTTGTTCCGATCCCTGCTGCACGGGCGATGTTTTACGGCTGATGACCACTGTATTGCCCTGCAAAGAATAACGCAGTGGCTGGTCTTTCAGCATCATCTTCAGCGCTGTTTCCAGTGGTGTGTTGTTAAAGGTAACGGTGACTGGTTTGGCCGCGGCCATGTCCTCGTTGCGATGAAAGAATACGTAACCTGTCTGCTGTTTGATCACGGCAAACACCTTTTCCAGCGGAACATTTTTCCCGCTGAAGGTGATTTGCTGGGAGTTACAGACGGCAGTAGCTTTCAGGAAAAAAAACAAGAATAGCGATAGCATTAATTTGTACATAACATGGAAGATTGGTTGATAGGTTTATTTACTTATTTATTCCGGCAGTATGATGATGTGTCTGTCATGCTCAATTTTAAAATGCACCCTTGCCTGCTCCAGCGTTTGTAGCGCCTGCGCCAGGGTTAGACCTTTCCCTATCTCCCCGGAGAAGATTCCCTGTGGCACGCCGTCGGCATAGCTTACCTCTACGTTGTACCAACGGGAAAGCTGTCGCATGATAGTTTGGATATCGGCGTCCACAAAGGAGAAGTAGCCGTTTTTCCAGGCAATCACGTGGTCCGTGTTCACCTTGCTGACAGCAATGGCGTCGGCGCCGCGAACAACAGCGGCTTGTTGCCCGGGTTTCAAAAGCGTTGCTTCCCTGTTCACGCTTACTTTTACGGCGCCATCCAGCAGGGTGGCGTTCATGGTACGTTCATCATCATACGCCATGATGTCAAAGCTGGTACCCAGCGCCAGCACCTCCAGATTGTGAACGCGCACTTTGAAAGGCTGTCCTGCTTTCTTTGCGATCTCGAAATATCCTTGTCCTTCCAGCTCCACTACCCTTTCCTTCCCAACAAACGCCGTAGGATATTTCAGCCTGGAATCCGCGTTCAGCCATACTTTGGAGCCGTCTGGCAACACCAGCTGGTATTGTCCGCCGCGGGGCGTGACCAGGGCATTAAAGCCCGCCGCAGCGGTTGTGCCGTTTACATCATATTGCAGGCGGCCGTTCTGCAGATGGATGGAGGTATTGCCCTGCTGCATCACGCGCCCGGAGGCGCTGTCCAGCGCCACGGTGGAGCCATCCGCCAGGGTGAGCACGGCTTTATTGCCTCCGGGTGGTACATCTTGTTTTAAGATGTTGTGATGAGCTATGGCAGAAGGAGTGGGTGATCGTTGCTGGTAAAGGTATCCCATAGCGCCCAGCCCCAATGCTACTACGGCAGCGGCGGCATAACGCCAGCGGTATGCCCTGCGTACCGGGATAACGGGAGTGCGGCTTTCCTGCTCCTGCTGATCTGCAGGCAGCCGTGTATTGGTGAAAAGATGTTCCAGTTTGGCTTCGGCATCCGGGATGCCTGCTCCATCGCTACTATTGCGCCAGTGTTGTTCCATAGCCAGGCGCAGGGCATCGTCCGCAGATCTTTGCTTCACGGCTGCCAGCAGCTCTTCCAGCTCTTCGCGCGTGCAGGTATTGGTAACATAACGTTCGAACAGGAAGGTTATTCTGTTATCAGTTTCACTCATACGTGGATGGCAGGGAATAGCTGCCTTTAATAGCTAGACGCTGGAAAAAGGAGGAATAACTAACCGATCTGAAAAAAAATTTAAACTTTTTCTGAAACCACATGCAGGAGGGAAAATACCATCACCAGGTTAAGATGATCGGCCAGGTATTGCTGGATGAACCTTTGGGCTTCGGTGATATGGTTGTTGACAGTGTGCCTGGAAAGGGACAGCCGCTCCGCGATCTCTTTATGGGAAAGCCCTTCCTCCCGGCTTAGCTGGTATACTTTCCGGCGCTGGGAGCTGAGCAAACCAATTGCTTCCCGGAGTTTTGTTTCATACTCTTTCACCATCACCTGGTTGTCGGCTTCCGTGGCATCCGCCATCTGGATCTCTTCCCACAGGAGGTCTACCAGCTGCGGATTCCGGCTGGCAGCGCGCAGGAAGTCGATAGCGCGGTGGTAGGCAACACGGAACATAAAAGCCTCGAGATGCTCAATACGGGGCAGCAGCTCCCTTCCCACCCAGCATTTGGTGAGTACGTCCATCACCACTTCTTCCGCCACCTGCGGAGATTTGATGATGGTGCGGATATAATGGAACAACCTGCCCTGCCATGCATGGAAAAAACTGCGGAAGGCGGCTTCGTTGCCTTCCGAGATCATTTGTAGCAGTTCCTTATCAGTATGTAGGCGCTCTGGCATGTAAGTAACCCTGTCCCTGTCGTCGTAAAAGTAGTAAAACGACGGCAGTAAATAACACTAAAAGAACAGGCGCCCGGATAACCAGGCGCCTGTTCTTCTTTATACTATGTTTATCTTACTCAATCCAGCGAAGCCTTGTAACGCTCCAGTGCTTCCATAAAGTAATAGTCCGCATACACCAGCGGCATATCAATCTCCGCATTATGCGGAATGCTTCCCACGCTATGCATCAGTATAAAATTACCGTTCTTCCCTTCCGGCGCCCTATATGCAGTACCTGCCAGTGAATGCAGCATGGCGATAGCCGCTTTGCGGTATTGTTCTCCCTTGCGCTTATCTACATAACCACTCAATTCAAATAATGCCGACGACACAATCGCTGCGGCGGATACATCGCGGTACTTTGTTTTTACATTGTTGGCATTGGAACGTACACCGGGTTTATATCCCGCTTCCCCCACATTAAAATCCCAGTAAGGGATTTTATCTTCAGGGAGATTTTTATTATCCAGGAACCAATCCGCCATACCAGCGGCTGTTTTCAGGAAACGCGGATCATGCGTTTCCCGGTAGATCATGGTGAAACCGTAAATGCCCCATGCCTGCCCGCGAGACCAGGTAGAATTATCTGCATAGCCCTGCGCAGTTTCGCGGGCCAGTACCTTACCGTTGGTGGTATCATAACATACTACGTGATAGGAGCTGTAATCAGGTCGTACCTGGTTATACATGGCGGTTTCTGCATGGCTTACGGCTATGTGGCGGAAGCTGGTATCACCCGTTTCCCTGGAAGCAAAGAACAGCAGTTCCAGGTTCATCAGGTTATCGATGATCACGGGGTAGTAATACATTTGCTGCCCATGCCATGATTTAAAAGCATTCCAGGATTTAATGCTCCGTGTTACCGGGTTAAAGCGCGTGCTAAGCGAGCGGGCGCCCTGGATAAGGATATCCCGGTATGCTTTGTTACCGGTAATACGGTAAGCATTGCCATAGCTGCAATACATCATGAAACCGAGATCGTGGTGTTGGGTAAAATCTTTCAGCGGTTCCAGCTTCTCCGTCCATTTAACGGCTTCCTGCTGCCATGCCGGATCTTTGGTTTGCTCATAGGCATACCAGAGTGAGCCCGGGAAAAAACCGGGGGTCCAGTCGTACATGGAGGTGGTGATCATTTTCCCTTCTTTATTGGTAGTCCGGGGAAAGGCAAGGCGCTCGCGTGATTCCGTGTCCTTCAGCATATGCTTCAGCTGTTGCCGTGCAAAGCCTGCATTACTGTCTACAAATTCTTTCTCACCGCCGGCAGTGAAAACACTGAGACCGGCGGTTAAGATGAGATAAAGCAATGGTTTCATATTCTATGGTGTCACTTTAATGATTAGTTCCCGTATCACACGTTTTTCTTCATCCAGTGTGTGGTTAAATGCTACGAAAGTGGCCTTGTACACGCCCGGGGCAGGATATGCGTATGCATATTCCTCTTTATCCGGTTCATTGATACTTTTGATACCGGTGCTCACATCTCCCGGAACACGGCCGGCATACAACGGTTTGGTAACAACCCAGCTGGTGTTGGTAGCCGCGTTGGCATCGCCGCCGGTGATCTTAAGATCGGAGGCGGATGCCGTCCAGCGCCCGTTAGCGGGGTTCCATACATTACCGTAACGTGTCCAGTAGGCTACGTCTGTGGAGAATGAACTTAACGATACTGTTTTTTCGGGCAATACATTGTTCACTGCCAGTTGGGTGATCGTCCAGGTGCGTTGTGTAGAACCGGTTACGCCGCTATATTTGAAAGCAATGAAGAGAGAATCGTTTTCATTGACCAGCAGATCCGTTAAATCTACGGTACCAAAAGGCACCTCAGTTGCACTGGTGGCCAGCGTGCCGCGGTTACTGATATTTGTCCAGGCAGCATCCACTACAGCAGCAGAGTCAAGACCCGCCAGTTTATTGGTAGCCAGCACCTGCAAAGTGTTGGTTTGCGTACCATATTGTGCTTTTGAAGAAAAGCTCAGGGTGATGTGACCCAGTTTATAAGTAGCGGTCCGGCCATCGTAACGCTTGCCGGGTTCCCCGGAATAGAATGCAATATTGCCCACTGTGCCCTTGAATTTAAAGCGGGTGGTATCGCCCAGGCGATAGGTGAAAGTGTCAGCTACCAGCCGTGCAGGATCGAGGGTTACATTGAAATCCGGCGTATCCACTTCCAGCTTTTTGGAACAGGCCATGGCAAAGAAAGACAACAGTATGAGGAGTGATTTTTTCATGTTTGTTTTTTTTAGAATTACCAGCCTTCATTTTGTACCAGTAAGCGGTTAAGATTAAGTTCATAAGTGGGTTTGGGCAACATTACGTGCCTGCTGCTCACGTTACGTACTCCCTGTAAACCGTTGGGATTACCGGTGGAAGTTACACCTGCACCATTGGAGGTAGCCCATGAAGCGAAGTTCTGCATGTCCGCCACAAAATTTCCCCAGCGGATCAGGTCTGCTTTCCTTACCGCTTCAAAACATAACTCCCGCATTCTTTCATCACGGATAGCCAGTTGAAATGCATCTTTACTCAGGCCCGGTGTAAGATCGGATTCGTTGCCGATGGTGATGGCGGCTGTTGCGGTGGCGGCTTCGCCGGCATAGGTAAACACCGCGCCGGTTACTGCGGCATCGGAGGCGCCGGAAGTATTTGTTGGCGCTGTATTGGTAGAAGTACCTGCTGTTGTTACCGTATACAGGTTACCGTTATTGGTGATCTGTGTTCCCTGCGCATAGCTGATACCCGGCGTCCAGAAAGTACCTACCACTACTACCGGTGCGGAGGTATAATAAGAACCCGCCGTTAATGCCCCGGGGCTGTTCAGGTAAATGCCGGTTACCTTACCTTCGGCAATGATGGCCGTGCCGGTAGCGCCATTGCCGCCACCGCCGGTGATGCTCACTGCGGGCGCTTTGGTATAGCCGCTTCCTGTGCTTGTCATGGTAATAGATTTTACTACATTGCCATTCATCAGGCCATACCCTCTTTTCCGTACCTGGTTAATGTAAGTATATGCGTTCACAGGTCCGTTCACGAAGTTCTCTGCTTCTGCGCGCATCAGCAATATATCGGAATAGCGGATCATGGGCCAGTTGATATTATAGGTACCGCCTACCCCATTGGTGTTGCGAATAGATTGCGGTACATATTCCCTTCTGAACTTACCGGCGCACATCTGCCAGGGATTGGGACGGGCGGCTTTTACACGGGGATTGGTACCGCTGTAAAGATAGTTGGCGCAGTTCCAGTCGCGGCGTATATCCAGCGACGCCTTGTTAGGACTGCCAGTGCTGTTGGGATCCGTTTCGTAAGAATCGAACAGTTTCTTTGTTACCCATACCCATGCGGCGGAATTGTAGGAAGTAGAGTCCAGCGCAGTAAGCGTGGATTGTATGCCCACGAAGTTACCGATATCATTACCTGATTTGTTTACCACGCCCGCGGCAGCGCCGAGGGAGCCCAGTTCCCAGATGTTTTCTTTTACATCGTACTGATCGGTAGCGAGATTAATGAATACCTGGCGGTAATCGGGGTTCAGTGCATGCAAACCGGAAAGGATCACTTTGTCGGTATACGTGATCACGTCCTGGTATTTAGCCGCGTTGTTCTGCGGATAACCTGCCCAGTAAAGATACACCCGTGCCAGCATCGCCTGTACGGCGGTGAG
>JBCNPS010000411.1:0-6887 GCA_039593235.1 Chitinophaga sp.
GGATAGCTCTTTTCCCTGCCTTTCAGGCTTTCGAACATGCTATCGAGGTTAGCCCTGGCAACGGGAATATTTCTCTGGTAAAAAGTATAGAAGTTTGCCAGGTAGTTATATTTTACCCAGCGGTCGTGATCTCCCGGTGCGCTGAGCGTGGCGTAGGCCGAGTCCAGGAAATGCGGTACATTTTTCATATGCCCGCTGTTAAGCATACTGTCAACAGCTAGTGAAACCTGTTCAACAAATTCGGGGTGTTCCGGGTTTCCCGTTGAGTGTTTGCATCCGGGAATTAACAGGTACACAATGACAGCAACCAGGCAGACGGGCTGGTATTTTATGGTTTTTACGAACATGGTTTTTTAGTACATGACAGGAATATTATAACTATAAGGTAGTAAAAAATAGCATCCAAAGTTCAACGGACGGTTAAATATTTGGCCGCGGCAGGGGGAAGGCTGCGTTTTAAGGGGTTTTCTGGGGAAGTATAACAAAGAGCCGGTTGTTTACCGGCTCTTTATGAAATGCATTATCTGACGGTGTTATTCATTCTTCAAACTTATTACAGGGTTAGCCAGTGCCGCCTTCAGCGATTTCAGGCTGATTGTTACTATCACCATTGCAAATGTGATCACCACAGGCCAAAGGAAGCTATCGGCTCCCAGGCTAAGCCGGAAAACAAATTCCTGCAGCCAGCGATGCATTACATACCAGGCAACAGGGATAGCTACCAGCAGGGAAACCAGCAACAGCCGTATAAACTCTTTCAAAAATAACCACAGAATGCTGCCTACACTCGCTCCCAGTACCTTTCTAACACCGATTTCCTTTTTCCGCTGTATGGCCATAAACGACACCATGCCAAATAAGCCGATACATCCTACCAGGATGGCCAGCAGGGAAAATGTTTGTATCAACTGTAATAAAATTTCTTCTGCATGATACATTTCGCGGATATTATCGTCCAGGAACTCATAGGACCAGGTATAGTCCGGGTACACCTCTTTCCAGGCTTTCTCCATTACCGTCAACAACTGGCTGGCATGCCGCATATCAATATTCACGGCACAGTTGGTGTAACCGCGGTAATCACTGTACAGGCAAACCGGCTCAATATCCTGGTGGAAATTGCTGGTATGAAAGTCTTTCACCACGCCCACGATCATGGTTTTTATATCGTATACCTTCAGCATTTTCCCGATAACGGATTCAGGAGATGCGGCCATCACACGTTTTACAAACGTTTCATTAACCAGGCAGCCATTTAATGTATCGCCGCCATACAAATTACGGCCTGCCACCAGGCGAAGCCCAAAGGCGGAGAGGTAGCTGGTATCCGCCGCTTTTACATTCAGCTGGAAGGGTTCTCCTTTGGGCCGGTTATCAAATTTAAAATCGTTCGTATTGTTCATGTCCGACATCGGCGATGTAAAACAAAAACTCAGTTTATTTACACCCGTTAATGCGGTTAACTGGTTCCGTAGCAGGTCCACCGCCGATTTATTCTCTTCCGGGATGCTTATCATCACTATACCGGCTTTATTAAAACCAATATCGGTATCCATGGAAGACTGCAGCTGCCTGGAAATAATAAGGGTGCAACTGATCATGAACAACACAATGGAAAACTGGAGCACCACCAGTATTTTTCTCAGGGGAATACCCGCAGTACGGCTGCTGATCAGTTTACCCTTGATGGTTTCCACGGCCTTCATGCGCGAGAGTACAGCACCGGGATAGTAACCTACCAGCAGGGTGACCATGCTGAATAATATCATCGTAAAACAAACAAACGAGGGTTGAAATATTACGCTTCCCGCAATGTTTGTATCGAATAACCGGTTGAAGGGAGGCAGCAGTACATAAGCTGTTATCACTGATAACACAATGGCGCCCAATACCAGGATGCCTGTTTCCATCATAAACTGCCAGCGGATCTGGGCGCCCGAGCTTCCCAGTACCTTGCGTACGCCCGCTTCGCGTGAACGGTGAAATAAGCGCGCCGTAGCCAGGTTTACAAAATTAATACCGGCCGTGATGATCAGGAAAAGCCCGATAAGCGCCAATCCCCACAGCTGTTTCTTTTCTATCTGGCCGTCGTAGATCCTGTTGAAGTGAATATCGTTTAGCGGTTGCATAAACAGCCTGGTAGATTTTGCCGACCGCGGTGAATTTTTGGTAAGAAAAGCCGGGAAGATCTGTTCCACTGCTGTGCCGGTAATTCCCCGTCTGAGTTTCACGAAGCACTGTACTTCGCTGGAAACGGCGCCCCAGCTGCTATCGCTGGCCAGCCAGGGATCGGCTATCTTAAAGTTTGCATACGATAAATAGATCTGTTGCTGGTTCACACTATTCACCGGGATATCTTCCAAAATACCTGCGATCGTGAATTTGTATTTATTATCCAGCAGCAACTGTTTTCCTATAGCCTGCTGCCCCGGAAAGAGGCGGGTGGCTTCCCTGCGGGTGATCACCGCATTATTCGGTTCCTGCAAAACAGTTTCGCTTCCTTCTGCAAAGGGGTAGTTGAAGATCCGGAAATACCCGGGTTCCACGTAAGCAGCGGCTATATGAAACAGTTTCCGGGAACCTCCTTCGCCAACACTGATCTGTGGTTCTCCCAGGCCGGCCCGCATTACTACCTGCTCTCCATAGGCATAATCGTTCCTGAATGCTTTCCCCAATGGTTGCGGTATTCCCTGTGAATAATCTTCCTTGTCGTAGTTGGACATGGATACGATCCGGTAAATACGGTCAGCATCTTCATGAAAATTATCAAAGCTTAAATGATAATTCAATAAACAGAATATGAGCATAGCCCCGGCAAACCCGGCGGTTAACCCTACCAGGTTGATCAGGGTAAAGGCGCCGTTATACCGTATATTTCTCCATGCAGTTTTAAGCCAGTGCAGCTGCATCATAAGGTGATATTTTAACGGTTACCGGATCGCATAAAATAAGCCAATATGGAAACCCGCTACCAGTATGGAGGCTGGAAGCGGGTGGTGTCCGTAATCGGACAAGTGCGTACGTAAGTGAACTTGATTTATTCTTTCATTTTTGCGGCCTGCTTTTTATCAAAGCGGTTCTTCGCCACAAGATGCGCTTCGTTGATGAAGTTGATTGTTTCCGTTAGTTGCCCGCCCCCGGGGTTCAGTATACAAATAAAGTGCTGTGCCGCGTAATCGGGATGAGGCATGAACCGGTTCAGCTCCGTGTAATCCCATTTGGCTTCATTGCCGGCAAATAGTTTGTTAAATGAATCTTTTGCAATGCCGATATTCACGCGGAACACCCCATCCCGGTTCAGGTTGGATATATTGTCGTGCTCATTATCCGACGCCGCAAAGGTAACAAAGGGAAGTACCTGCTCAGATCCATAGAAGAAAAATGTGTACCCGAAGTGCTCCAGTTTTGTGACGTTAGGCAATCCGGCAATATGCTGTTCAATGTACTGTAATGACATGGCAGGCGTGTTTTGTTGACGGCAAATTTCACCTTATTGCGGTACATTTACAAGTAGTTACCATTTTGGTATATAGTAACACGGAGTAAAGTAACAGGAACTACTATGGCTTTGAAGAATAAAAATTTACAAATTTGCCCGTTCCGGGAAGATCATCAGCCGCAAGGCTTATGCCACTATGCCGCCAACAGTGGAGTATTCGTTAACCGAGAAGGGGAGGTTGCTGAGGCCGGTGCTGAGGGAGATACAGGTGTGGGCGATGGGAAATGTGGAGAGAGGGGATAAAAAGTTCATTGGTCATAAATAATCCAATTTACCTTCGGTTTCCAAATTTCATTGTTTTTTCTGATTTTTTGAAGTATAGATTCCCTGTGGCCCGAGCCTATAAAGAACAGTCCCTGACGGTATTCATTTTCTTTACTATAAAGATATATATTGGTGAGCATTTCATTTTCACGCTTTTCTATTACCTCTTTTTCCAATTTATTAATTTGAAATAAGCGGTCATCGTTGAGGTGATTTAAGATAGTTTCTTTAATAGTTTCGAATTTCCTGAATAGATCATTATTATGCTCACTGTTGAGGAAACGAAACCCATAGCTACTTGCATATGCTGCTATCAGGTTGATTGGGTTTGAGGGGTCATTATGGGCGATATTGTCTGATATTCTATTATACATATACTCAAGGTCTTCGTCATAAGACCTGTTTAGGAAAAAAGTATCTACTGGTAAATGTTTGATCGGATGCTCCAATAAATACATTTTGATCGCATTCGTTTCTAAGGTTATCAGATTTTCTTCTTCATAAGACTTGTGGAAATTAGAAAAGCTGAGTTCTTCAAATATCACTTCAGGGTTTATGGATTGGATAATTTTGTATAGCTCGTAAGAGCTACAATTTCCGGATATTTTATGTCTCGTGAAAATCAAACTGATATTATGCATTATTTTTTGAGTTTGCGTAACAAAGCTAATCAGTTTCATTTTATTTTTTGCAAAGATAGAGCGAGATCTTTAAGGGGATTCCGAAGAAAACAGATAACTGTACTACTCACCTATTTCATCTATCGGATTCAATAAGGCCGTTGCCTCCACATTCAAAAAACGGGCGATTTCATATAGCTTCTCAATTGAAGGCTGCTTAAAATTTCTGCACCAGGTAGACACAGCTCCAGCACTCACTCCCATCGCTTTTGCTAACTGATCATTTTTAACTTTTTTCAATGCAAGCACTGATTTGATTCTATTGTATGTAGGCATATACTAAAGGTATCCGGCAAATATATCATTTCAAAAAACAATCTATTTTGTATAAAATGATTCATTTTGAATTAATTTAAAATCTAAAAACAATAAAAAAGAATCTTTAAGATTTTATTTTTATGATTACTGTATTATATTTGTTACTTAAAGAATCGTTTATGGAGCTATTTGTATTAAAATAGATACAATTAGATTCTGATGGAAATGCGCTATTTATAACATTATAAAATTCCGTGGTTTCAGGAAACAGGTAGTTTTCTGATGCTGTGACTTTCTAAATATATCTTTTCTTTAGCTCAGTTAACCCAGGTGCAGAGCACCGTTCTTCACTTCTTTAAGTATTATTTTCTAATTACTCTAAAAATAAAAATGTTATGGAGAATCTCTTAACCATCTTAAACCGCATCACCACCTGTGGCACTGCCGCAGGCTTCACCGAGTTATGCGAACAAGAACTGTCCAATATAATTGGCAGTGACGCCGCCGACTACTGGACAGCAGACGAGCGGTCCGATTTTATAACCTTCTACACCTTGTTCAGAACCACCACTACAGCTGCCTTTAACGTCAGGGATGCGTTGAAAAGGGAGAATGTCAATAACCTCACCACGAAGCTGATAAAGGAGCTAAAAACTGATCTGTATCAGTTGTCAAGTTTCGAGGCGGGTATTGAGCTGGAGGACCTGGCCATTGCGCTTGATCACTACATTGAAATACTGGTTAACGGAGATACGGGCATAGATGGCACCATTGCCGCTATAATGGGTAATTACTTCCGGACCTTTTTCTTAACCCTCCATTCCCTGGAGATTGGAAAACGTATCACTATTACTAAATTTAATCATTTAGTTTATGAGTATTGAAGACCCAAGGAATAATACATTGCTGGAATTGCATACGGAGTTTTCCAAATTGCCTGTTGTGTTCAGGGAAAGGGTTTGTGAAGAATGTAATTACAGCGTACCTACTTTTTACCGGAAAATACGGGGAAACGGAATGCAGGCGTTAAGTAAGGCGGAAAAGGTAATGATCCGTCGTGTAGGAGAGGAGCTTGTTAATGAATTGTTCAATACCGTTTTTAGGGACAATAGAAAGTGAATAGGAAAGGGCTACTACAGCAGCCCTTCATTTTTTTATTCCTCTGTAACGCTGGCGCCGGGTGCATTCTTTTTCACGGATTCAATACCGTTATCCCTGCCCGATGAAGACTCATACATTTCACTGTTGCCAATAACCTGACCATTCCCGGCTTTTAGTGTAAAGTAAAGTTTACCATTTTTAGCCGTCAATTTTTCATAACGGGCGTCATTTGGGGCGTTGGTTTTAACAGCGTCAATGCCATTGTTACAAGCGGATTTTGTAGTATACATTTCGCTTGATAAAATAGCTTCGCCGTTATCGGCTTTCAGTACAAAGTAATGCTGGCCATCTTTGGCTGTTTTGATGATAAATTTTCCCATAACTTGTGGTGTTTAAATGAATGAAAGAATACAGGTAAAATAACCGGATAGAAACAGAATTGTTTAAGCCAAAGGGCGATTTTTTTATTTTTTAATATTTTAAAAAATAACCGCCAGCTCTCTCTTGTTTAATAGCTGTTCAATACGTATCGCATACTTCTCCGGTACTTAGGAGTCGTCTATGTGTAGTACTCCCCATATAGTCCATATACACTCCCCATACATTCCTTATGCTCTACCCAGGCACTGTTAATGCTCTTAGTCCTGGAAAAGGTTCACAAAAAAAAAACCAACTACCCATCCAGGAACTCCCTTACTTCCTCCTCATCAAAACCGGCATATTCGCAAAATTCAGCCACTGAAATGCACTGCCGGTCTTTCTTTTTGAACATACGCCGGAGCTTTTGCATTAGCTCCCTGGCAGAGCGATCGCTCTTCCCAAATATGTTTTGAATGTCTTTGGTGTATATCACCATTCTCCTTGGAACGTTTTTCGGCATAATCAGGTAAAATGCGGCAAAAGCGGCGGGTTTGTTTTTCCGTACTTCTGTCAGTGAATAATTTTGGATTGTATTTCGAAGTACAACCCTGTCTGATCAGATAGAAAGCTTAACAGGCATTGATCGCCGGCCGCCCCGCCGCCGCGCGCCTGGCGATGGCGTGTCGCTGGGCCGGCATCGCGCTGACCGGCCTGGCGGCGCTGGC
>JBCNPS010000412.1:0-6880 GCA_039593235.1 Chitinophaga sp.
CGGCATTTTTCCCTGATGTGGGTAACAGGTCAGCGCTTCGGAGTAAATAATATAGCCAGGCGGGCACATATTGCATCCGCCTGGCTATATCTTCTTTTTAAAAAAATTACTTCGCAGCTACAACCGGCTTTTCATAGCCATCTTTCTTTGCTTTCTCCGCCATGGTGTTCATTCTTTTCTCTGTATCAGGGTGCGAAGAAAATAACTGGGAGCCTTTCTTTTTATCGCCGCTGCTTTCCTGTGATGCTTTCCACAGCTTTTCAAAGGCGGTAGACATGCCCCACGGATTGAGCTTTGCCGCTTTCAGGAATTGATAACCATAATTATCCGCCTGGCTTTCCTGGTTACGGGAATAAGCAGAATTGGCCACGGCTTCTCCTAGATCGCCCAGCTGGGAATCGCTTAAGGTGCCCGCCGTACCGCCTTGCGAAGAAACGCCGTCTTTCAGTGCAGATGTCATCAGCGCTGTTTTGAAGGCATCTTTGGAGTCTTTGTTTTTTACATGGCCTATTTCATGTCCTATTACACCCATCACTTCATCATCCGTCATGGTTTGTAATAAACCGGCACACACGCGCACGCTGCCATCTGCACAGGCAAAGGCGTTGATATCCCTTACCAGGTATACCTTAAAGTTAAGGTTCATACCTTCGTAACCGGTTACGGGGTCGGTCAGTTTTTTCAGGCGTTGCGCCATCGGATCATCGGAGGGAGCTACGGGATTGTGCTCATCCATCCATTGGATATACTCTTTGGTATACCTGATCACATCGTCGTCGCTAAGCGTGGCGGCTTTCACCGCTTTGGCGCCGGCGCCAAGAGTTTTAGTGTTTAATTTTAATTGTGCATTCGAGGTCAGAGCAAATGACAGGGTCACAGCACATACGAGGCCGAATCGTGCGTAAACAGACATAATAAAAGGTTTTTTAGTTGTTGAAAAGGGTTAAACTGTTTATGATTGCATTCATATCACGCCGCGAATATAGTTATTGTTATGATTCCGTACAAGAAATTTAAGTTAAGTCCTTGTTCTGGCTTATCTTCGGGCAATCATAATTATATTTTTGGGAGATGATAAACTTATATCGTAAAACAGCGCTGATTGAAGGGATTTCTTATCTCATTTTACTATTTATAGCGATGCCCATGAAATACCTGTTCTCTTTTCCTGAACCGGTAAAATACTTTGGATGGGCGCATGGGGTATTATTTATCCTGTTTGTTGTGTTACTTTTTGCCTGCTGGATAAAGTACAGATGGAGCATCCTCCGGGTAGGGAGCTTTTTCATTGGTTCCCTGTTACCTTTTGTGCCGTTTATATTTGAAAAAAGATTGAAGAAAGAATACGGCAATTAAAAAATTCCCTGCAAATGGCGGTAACCGGCTCCCGGGGTGTCTTGTTGTAAAGCAGATCTATAAACAATGCAGTTACCACGTATAAAAAACACATGCCGGTTATTCACTATTTTATTTTGCAGTTCCACGCTTGCGGCAACCGCTCAGCAAAAAGAGCTGGTATCCTATGCCAATACCTTACAAGGTACCAATTCCGAATTTGCACTCAGCAGCGGTAACACACATCCCTCTACAGCGCTGCCTTTTGGCATGCATGCCTGGTCCGCTCAAACTGGCAAAAACGGCGATGGCTGGAAATACCAGTATAAAGCAACTACCATCCGGGGCTTTCAGCAAACGCACCAATGCAGCCCATGGGTAGGCGATTACGCCGTGTTCAGCCTCATGCCGGTTACCGGAAAGCTTATTGTAAATGAAGAGGAACGCGCTGCTGCGTTCAGTCATGCCAATGAAATAGCCCGTCCGGATTACTACAAGGTAACTTTCAATAATAAGATCACTACCGAATTATCGCCAACGGAAAGAGGCGCGCACCTGCGCTTTTCTTTTCCGGCCAAAAAGCCCGCCTATGTTGTGCTGGACGGATACAACGCATTGAGCGGTGTACAAATATTCCCGGCAGAAAGGAAGATCACGGGGTATGTTACCAACGGCCGCTTTATACCAAAAGGATTTAAAAACTTCTTCGTTATTGTGTTCGATCAGCCTTTTGAGGCCAGTGGCACCTGGGAAAATGTAAATAACCGGATCTTTACCGATAGCCTGTCGGCAGAAGGAAAAGGCGCCGGCGCATATATCCGTTTTAAAAACGGCGCTAAGGTACAGGCAAGGGTGGCTTCTTCCTATATCAGTCCCGAACAGGCGGAACTCACCTGGCAGCAGGAACTCAAATCCTTTACCAGGCTGGAACAAACAAAAGCGGCGGCCACAAAAGTATGGAATACCCTGTTTGGCAGGGTGCTGGCGGAAGGCGGATCGGAAAAAGACAAAGCCACTTTTTATTCCTGCCTGTTTCGTGCAAATCTTTTCTCACATATCTTTTTTGAATACAACAGCAAAGGAGAGCCTTACTACTACAGCCCTTACGATGCCAAAGTGCATAACGGCTACATGTACACTGATAACGGTTTCTGGGATACTTTCCGCGCGCAGTTCCCTTTAAACACCATCCTGCACCCTACTATGGAAGGCCGGTATATGCAGGCGCTGCTGGATGCACAACAGCAATGCGGCTGGTTCCCGGCCTGGTCCTTTCCCGGTGAAACAGGCGGTATGCTCGGCAACCACGCCATTTCGCTGTTAACGGATGCCTGGGTGAAAGGTATCCGGACCTTTGACCCCAAAAAAGCGCTGGACGCTTATTTTCATGAAGCCATGAACAAAGGCCCCTGGGGCGGCGCCAACGGACGCGCCGGTTGGAAGGAATATTACCAGCTGGGCTATGTAAGTTTTCCGGAATCGCATGGCAGCACCTCGCAAACACTGGAATACGCATACGACGACTTCTGTGGGTATCAGCTGGCGAAACTCACCGGTAATAATTTCTATCAATATGTTTTTGGCCGCACCATGTATAATTATAAAAACCAGTACGATTCCGTGACCGGGTTTATGCGTGGCCGCAAGCTGGATGGCAGCTGGCTGGAAAACTTTGATCCGTATGAATGGGGCGGCCCTTATACAGAGGGAAACGCCTGGCACTGGCAATGGTCGGTATTCCACGATATACAGGGTCTCATTCGCCTGATGGGTGGCGATGCGCCGTTTATCACAAAACTGGATTCCGTATTCAGTGCGCCTAATAAAGTGAACGTAGGCTGGTACAAGCAAATGATCCACGAAATGACGGAAATGGTGAATGCCAATATGGGCCAGTATGCACACGGTAACCAGCCTATACAGCATATGATCTACCTGTATAATTACGCCGGGCAGCCCTGGAAAACACAGGCGCATGTGCGCCAGGTAATGAGCAAACTATATAGCGCAGGTGAGAATGGGTACCCGGGAGATGAAGACCAGGGCCAGATGTCGTCATGGTACGTAATGAGCGCCATGGGCTTCTATCCTGTATGTCCCGGCACGGATCAATACGTGATCGGCAGCCCGTTGTTCCCGAAAATGACAGTGACGCTTGAAAACGGGAAGAAATTTGTAGTGGAAGCCCGCAACAACAGCCCGGAAAATGTATATATCCAGTCGGCCACGCTCAACGGCAAACCCTGGCCGCATAACTGGCTGCGCCATGCCGATATTGTGAACGGCGGCGTACTCCAGCTGGAAATGGCCAACCAGCCGGCTGTGAACCGGGGCATCGCTAACGAGGATAAACCTTTTTCACTGAGCAGCCGCTGAAAACGCGGCTGCCGGTAATTTTCGTACCGACATTAAGAAAATAGTGGCGAAACGATTAAATTAGCCCGTAGTTCGAATTGATGTCGATGCGAAAAGATTTTTCCACGTATACAGATGAAGAGTTGTTCCTGCTGGTGAAACAGGGATACAAAGACGCGTTTGAGGATATCTACAAACGCTTCTGGCAGGAGTTGCTGGACGCCGCCTACCGGCGCGTAAAGGTGCAGGAGGCAGCCATGGAGCTTGTTCAAAACCTTTTGGTAGACCTCTACCTGAAAAGGGATAGTATCTCCCTTAATACTTCGCTTCGTAATTACCTGCACACCTCACTGAAAAACAGGGTACTGAATAATATACGCTCACAGCTGGTGCGTAATACCTATCAGCAGCATGTGCTGAACGACAGCGGTCTTTACCAGTCCGACGCCGCCAGTACCCTGCAATTGAAGGAACTGCAGCGGCATATCGATGAATCCTGTGCCAGTATGCCGGAAAAGTGCCGCGAAGTATTTTACCTGAGCAGGAGAGAGCAGTTGTCTTACCAGCACATTGCCCGGCAGCTTAATATTTCGGTGAATACAGTGGAGAAGCACATGGTAAAAGCCCTGAAAATATTGCGCTCGCACCTGAAGCAATATCATTATTTCCTGTTCTGGTGCCTCGTATCGCTGGTGCTGTTGTATGGGCAAATTTCAAACTATTTTGGCGGATAATGGCGGTAAGCCATTTTTCAGGTGTCTAATGTTAGAGAGACTTATGGATATGAATAACACCCGGTTAAAAGAATTATTGGATAAATACCTGGACGGTACTGCCACTGATCAAGAGATCAGTGAAGTAGACAGTTGGTACAGGTTTTTCGAAAATGATCCGGGCCTCACTTCCCAATTCAGCCCGGAGCAACGCACCGCGCTGGAACAACTGCTTTTCCTGCGGATCAGCCGGCAGGTGGAAGCAGCCGGACCGCAAATGAAGGTGAGCCATAGGTCTGTTCGCTGGCTGGTAGCCGCTACGGTAGCGCTGCTCATTGCCGCCGGGGGATTTTACCTGTTCCGCGAACGCAGCGCCCCGCGGGAAATGGCAAAGGCAATGGTAACGGAACAAACAGGGGGAAACGGCATTAAAAAGATCACCCTGCCGGATGGCAGCCTGGTATGGCTGAATGTAGACAGTAAAGTAAAATACGAGGAACATAAAGCCCGGGAGATCTGGTTGGAGGGAGAAGGATACTTTGAAGTAACTTCCCGCCAAAACGATCCTTTTATCGTACATGCCGGTAAACTGGAGGTGAATGTACTGGGTACCAGCTTTAACATCGACGCCTACACGCCGTCGGCAAAAGTAACGGTAACAGTAGCCAGCGGTAAAATAGCCGTAGGTAACAATGGAAATAATACCACCACGCTTGTTGCCAACCAGCAGGCAGTGTATCATGCGGCAACGGATCAACTGGAAAAGAATGATATCGCCGCAGCAGACGCCAGCGCCTGGACACAGGGACAGCTGATCTTTAAAAAAGCCCTGTTCCGCGATATTGCCTATAAACTGGAACGCCGGTACGATGTACGTATCCGGTTTGCCAGCGAACAGATCGCCAATTCATTGATCACTGCCCGGTTCGATGCCAACGTACCGTTTAAGAACGTGCTGGGCATGTTGTGCGAAATTTACGGATGCAGCTACCGGCAGGAGCCAGGCAGCAACGAATACCTGGTATATAAAAAAGGGACAACCAAATAAATAAAAACGGATGGGGTTAGCCTTAGGGCGTGATAAATTCGGGTTATGAAAGTGAAAACAGCGGAGTGCCTGCACATGGTGCCCGGGTGGCTTGCCTGCCTGGTGCTGGTATTGTGCTGCCTGTACCCGCCGCGCATAGCCGCGCAATCTGCTGTAACAGAAGAATTAAAACGCACCGTGGTAGATGTACATGTTACCGGTGAAACGCTCGATAAAGTGTTTGAACAGGTGGAAGCAGCTACTACATTCCGGTTTGTGTACAGCCCTTCTGAAATAACAAAAAGTGGAAAAGTAACTGTTAATAAAAGAAATATTTCCGTGGAGCAGGTGCTGAAACTCCTTCCATCAGGATTACAATATGAATTACGTGGCAGGAACATCCTCATCACACGGAAAGAACCGCAGCCTGCCAACCAGGCTTCGGTATTAACGGGCAGGGTAACCGATACCAACGGCAACCCGTTGCCGGGTGTATACGTGATGCGGAAAGGAGCGCCGCCCCGTTTGATGACGGATGCAGATGGCACCTTCAGTATCCACGCGGAGCAGGGCGATACCCTGCGCTTTGCCCTTCCCGGTTTTGGGGAACAGGAAGTGCCGGTAGAAAGAGTGAACATGTTATACGTGTCCCTCTCCCCGCGGTATTCTTCCCTGAAGGAAGTGGTGGTAATTGGCTACGGCACTTCCAGCAAAGAAAAGCTTACTACCGCTATCGGCACGGTAAGCGGCGATGCCATAAAGGAACGCCCTACCACCATGAACCTGATGCAGGGGCTGGCAGGAAAAGTAGCCGGCGTTAGCGTGATGATGAACTCCGGGAAACCCGGTGGCAACCCTATCGTAAAAATAAGAGGCACCGGTTCTATCAATGCCTACAACGGCCCGCTGTACGTGGTAGACGGCATAGTGGGGGCGGACCCGCTGATCATTGATCCCAACATCGTGGCATCGGTGGATGTGCTGAAAGATGCCGCTGCCTCCGCGATTTACGGGGCAAGAGGATCCAACGGGGTGATTGTGATCACCACCCGGAAAGGCACCAAAAGCAGCCCGGGTATTTCATTCCGGAATACAGTGAGCTTTGGCACGCTGGCCCGGAAAGTGAAGCTGATGGACGCAGATCAGGCGCTGGAAATGTTTAAACGGGAATATGAATACCTGCCCGGTCGTACAGCGCCGCACCTGGATCCGTCGTGGCAGTTTGTGCGGAAAGAAGAATTATTTAATGCCGACGGTACGCCTAAATATAACACCGACTGGCAGGAGGAAGCCAGCCGCCTGGCGGTATCGCATGAACATTCCCTGTCGCTGTCGGCCGGCAAAGATGGTTTTTCCGCATTGGTCAATCTTTCTTATAACGATCAGCAGGGCATCCTTATCAATAGCTACTCACGACAGGTGAACGGGTTTATAAACCTCGGCTGGGATG
>JBCNPS010000413.1:0-6864 GCA_039593235.1 Chitinophaga sp.
CTGTTTACCGTATTAACAGGGTTGCTGGCAGGCAGTTATCCCGCCTTTTACCTGTCGTCGTTTAACCCCGTAAAAGTGCTGAAAGGAATGCACCGGGTTGGACCAGGCGGCGCCCTGCCCCGGAAAATACTGGTAGTTACCCAGTTTGCCTGTTCTGTGATCCTGATGATCGGCACCATTATCGTTTACCAGCAAATTCAGCATGGAAAGAACCGCCCGGTTGGGTTTAATAAAGAGGGATTGATTTCCGTTAATTATACCGACGATATCAACCGGAACTTTGACCCGTTGCAACAGGAGCTAGTGAACTCCGGCGCCGTGGTTTCCGTTTGTAAAACCAATTCACCCCCCACAGAAGTCTGGGCGCGACAAAGCGGCTGGGAATGGAAGGGAAGTCAGCAGAACGATAAACTGATCTCTTTCCCCACCATTGCTACCGAGTATGATTATACGAAAACGCTGGGCATTAAAATGAAAGAAGGCAGGGATTTTTCGAGGGACTTTGCTACTGATTCAGGCGGCGTATTGTTAAACGAGGCAGCTGTAAAGCGTATAGGGCTGAAGAACCCTGTAGGAGAGGTGTTGAAATGGAATGGAGAAAACCGGATCGTGACAGGCGTAGTGCCCGATATGCAAATGGAATCTCCTTTTCAACAGGTTTCTCCCTTAATGATCGTGTTCTTTAAAGGCTGGGTGAACCAGCTTTGTATCCGTATAAACCCCGCTATGTCCACATCAGAAGCCATTAGCCGCATTAAGCCGGTGTTTGATAAGTATAACCCTTCGTTTCCTTTCGAATACAAGTTTGCCGACGAACAGTATGCCCGGAAATTCAACTACGAAGAGCTTGTGGGAAGTTTAGCCGCCATCATTGCCGCATTGGCTATCGCTATTTCCTGCCTGGGGCTTTTCGGGCTTGCCACTTTTACAGCCGAACAGCGCACAAAGGAAATCGGCATCCGCAAGGTGCTTGGGGCGAGTGTAATGAATTTATGGCAGATGCTTTCCCGCGATTTTGTGGTACTGGTATTAACCGGGTGCGCCATCGCCATACCCATTGCCTTTTATATTATGGATAACTGGTTAAAGCAGTATGAGTATAAAATTCATATCGGGATATGGGTATTCCTGCTGGTACTGATGCTATGTGTTACTGTTACGCTGCTTACAGTGAGTTTCCAGGCCATAAAGGTGGCTATGACGAACCCCGTAAAGAGTTTAAGAACGGAATAATGGCCATTTGCGGTATAGCCAGTGCCATCAACCTGTCATGTTATATTTCTTTTCCGCCCGCATGGGGGTATCCCAATGTTACACGCGTTTTAGTAATAACAACAAATATTTACGGATATCATGAAAAAGTATGTTTACCTGTTAGGGGCAGCGTTATGCCTCCTGACCACTTATTGTAACCCCTTAATTGCCCAAAAAAATTCAGCGGCTAAAAGTATCCCGGTAAAAGAAGACAGTGTACTGATGATGAGCGGTGAAACCAAACACGGTAAAATAACCGGCGTGGGTACAGATGCTGTTTCATTTGTACACAGCGGGGAAAAGCTGGAGTATTCTTTGAAGAAAACAGACATTCAGAAAATTGTATTTGCCAGCGGCAGAACGGAAATTGTAACTACTCCTACTGTAGCCAAATCCCCGTCCGACAACTATCCTCCCATGGAGCATAACCTGATTGCTGTATTGCCTTTCAAATACCGCAGTGTAGGTGAGCCGCTGGAGCAGATCAATGCCACAAAGGAAAAGCTGCAGGATGATACCTATTCTTACCTCAGCAAACGGAATGGCCTGTATAAATTCCAGGACCCGCAAACTACCAATGCGTTGCTGATCCGGAATGGTATCGATGAAAACAGTATCAAGGGATATACTTTTGATGAACTGTGTAAGATCCTTGGTACGGAATACATTGTACAGGGAGGGTTATCGCGCAGCAGTAAAGAGAATATCGCCAGCGCCGAAACCAAAACAGTAAAGAGTGATGACGACCGTATCCGGCAGAATAAAGCAGCCAACACGGTGGTAGAGAAAACTTATCAGAACGAAGTGTCTGTACTTATTTATAACCACCGGAATGATAAAATATTCGACAATCACCGTACGGCTATTTTATCAGGAGAAGCTTCCTATAAAGATGCGTTATTTTATATGCTGAAAAGATGCCCGGTTTATAATAAGTAAAATATACCGTGTGTGGAGATATAGATCCGCACACGTTGTTTGTATTAAGATAAATATGTTTTACGGTATTGGCTGGGTGTTTGCAGTTTTACTTCTTTGAATTGTTTACTGAAATGCGCCCAGCTTTTATAACCGCTTTCATAACATATATCCAGTATTGGTTCGGTAGTAGCGGTAAGTAATTTACAGGCGTGGCTGATGCGTAAATCTCTCAGGAAATCGAAATAGGTTTTCTTGATATTTTTTTTGAAGAAGCGGCAAAAGTTGGGCACACTCATATTGGCAATGGCCGCAGCTTCTTCCAGGGTTACTTTTCCCAGGTAATTTTTAAAAGAGAAATCAATAATTTTTTCGATGACCGGATTCACTACACTGCCGGTATCATTGAAGTCTTCCGACAGCGTTTTATATTGAGTGGAATGTCCTATTTTATGCAGGCATTGCAACAGTAGTATCAGTTTGTCAAATCCTTTTTCACGATACATCAGCTGCATACATTCCGACACTTCTTTTTTCAGCGCTTTCCCCAGTTGTATGCCATTGTTCTTTTGCAGCAGGGATTGTATCGTTTTCATTTCTGTCATTTGCAACAGTCCTTCGCCCCAGCAGTCGTTGGTGAAGTGTATCACCAGGGCAGCCCCTTTCATTTTCGGATGGCTTTTCCTGAACCAATGAGGCAGGTTTCCGGCCATGAAGAATACATCATTCACTTTATAATCGCATACATAGTCGCCGATCATGGCAGTGCCATGTCCTTTTAATATCAGGATCAATTCATACTCAGGATGTTTGTGCCAGTTGGTTTCGAAGTGCGGTGTTTCATAAATGCGACACGCAAAACTCTGGCTGGAATCATTGGTTATTTTCTGAAGAATCGTTTTCATATCGGCTCTAAGATAAGCCATCTTATCATTTAAATGGATGAATATGGCTAAATATTGATAAGATAGCATATTTTCTTTCAAAAATAGCGGTTGAATACTTTTTAAATTCAGGCAATATTTGCGTATTAAAACACGATATGAAGACAGTTACAGGAGAGAAGATATTCTTCGCAGGCATTCCGGCTATTCAATTTGAAGGTCCAAAAACGGACAACCCTTTGGCTTACCGCTGGTACGATGAGAACAGGGTAGTGGCAGGCAAAACAATGAAAGAGTGGCTGCGTTTTGCAGTTGCTTACTGGCACTCTTTTAACGGAACTGGCGCTGATCCCTTTGGCGAAGCAACGCATCTTTTTGAATGGGATAAGAACACGGATCCTGTTGCCAGGGCAAAAGATAAGGCAGATGCCGCTTTTGAAATGATCACCAAACTCAATCTTCCTTACTATTGCTTCCACGATGTGGATGTGGTTGATTATACAAACAATATTGAGGAGAATGAAAAGCGTTTGCAAACGCTCACACAATACCTGAAGCAGAAGCAGGAGGAGAGTGGTGTGAAGTTGTTATGGGGTACTGCAAACCTGTTCAGTCACCGCCGGTATATGAATGGTGCCGCTACCAATCCCGACTTCCATGTACTGAGCCATGCAGCAGCCCAGGTGAAAGCAGCGCTCGATGCTACCATTGCATTGGGAGGAGAGAACTATGTATTCTGGGGCGGCCGTGAAGGCTATATGAGCCTGTTAAATACAAACATGAAACGTGAAAAGGAGCACCTGGCCAGGTTCCTGCAGGCATCAAGGGATTATGCGCGCAAAAATGGCTTTAAAGGTACTTTCTTTATCGAGCCTAAGCCTTGCGAACCTACCAAGCACCAGTACGACTACGATGCGGAAACGGTGATCGGTTTCCTCCGCCAGTACGACCTGCTGAACGACTTCAAACTTAATCTTGAAGTGAACCACGCTACACTGGCTGGTCATACTTTCCAGCATGAATTACAGGTGGCGATAGATGCAGGCTTACTTGGAAGCATTGATGCAAACCGGGGCGACTACCAGAATGGCTGGGATACAGACCAGTTTCCTACCAATCTCAACGAACTGACGGAAGCGATGCTGATCATCCTGGAAGGCGGCGGCTTTAAAGGAGGTGGTATCAATTTCGATGCAAAGATCCGGAGAAACTCTACTGATCCTGCTGATCTTTTCTATGCGCATATCGGTGGCGTGGATAGCTTTGCCCGTGCCCTGATCACAGCTGATGCCATCCTTGAGAAAAGTGAGTACAGGCAATTACGCCAGGAGCGCTATGCTTCTTTTGATGTTGCTGCTGCAAAGTCATTTGAAGCAGGACAGAGCAGCCTGGAAGACCTGCGTGCCTTTGCTATTGCGCAGGGAGAGCCGGCAGTGAAGAGCGGAAGACAGGAATACCTGGAGAATATTATTAATAACTATTTGTAAGCATTTGAACATTCCCGTTATGGCCCTCGTGGCTATTACTCCCGCCTGCTCTCGCTGAGAGTAGGTGGGATTTTTTTTAGGTTTTTATGGTCATTCCATGCGGCAGCAGTGGCAAGGTATAGAGTTTCACACCCGTAACATCCGCAATGGCGTTGCGGATGGCCGGCGCCACGCCAACGATGGGCGCTTCGCCTGCCCCGGAAGAAGGAAGATCCTTCCTGTTAAGGAGCACAATGTCCAGTTCGGGAATATCCCCAAACCTGGGCACCCGGTAGCTGGAAAGTGAAGGGTTTAAAATGCGCCCGTCTTTAAAGTCAACCGCTTCAAACAAAGCGCCGCCAAGCCCTTGCAGTACGCAGCCCATCACCTGGTTTTCCAGGTGCAGGGGATTTACAATGGCGCCGCAATCAAAAGCCACTACCAGCCGGAGCACCTGCAACTGTCCGTTGGATTTATTATAGGCCACTTCCGCGCAGGTGGCCACATAGGCATTTTTTACAAATGCGCAGGCTATGCCATAACCACGACCTGATTCCTTTTGCTGCGTCCAGCCAAATTTGGAGGCTGCGGCTTCCAGCACCTGCTTTAAGCGTTCATCTTTTAAATTATTAAGCCGGAACCGGAAGGGGTCCTGTTTTAGCTGACTGGCCAGGTCATCCATCACGCTTTCTATGGAGAATACATTGGCAGTAGCGGCAAGTCCGCGGTAGGAGCCTTGTTTCAGGGGTGTATCGGACGGATGGTATTGAATATGCCGTTGAGCCACTTCATAAGGCACTTCTATGCCTGCGCCGCCGGAGTTGTAGTTATGGAACTCCCAGGAAGTAAGCAATCCTTCCCTGCTGGCGCCGGCGGTTACTTCAACGAGTCCGCCCGGCCTGAAATAAGCCCATTTAAATTCTTCTTCGCGGGTCCACATCACTTTTACCGGCTTGCCTGTTGCCCTGGCCAGGCGTGCAGCTTCCACCGCGGCCTCCCCGCTGTGTTTTCCGCCGTAGGCGGAGCCGGTGTCCGGCATCATTACACGGATATTATTTTTCGGGATGGAAAATATTTCCGCCAACTGTTCCTGCACGCCAAAAGGTCGCTGGGTGCCGGTCCATACCGTCAGTTTTTTATTTTCCCATACCGCCAGGGCTGCCCGCGGCTCCAGGGGAACATGCGCGATATACTGCACTTCAAAATGTTGTTGTACCTGTATGGGAGCCGCCTGCCAGGCTGCTTTAACGGCAGCGGGGGCGCCCTGTTCCTTGTTTTCCGCGTGCGTTTTAAGCCAGGTGAAAATTTCCGCCCTGGAAGGCTGTGGGGTCGTTTCCCAGCGGGCTTCTATCCGGGCCAGTGCATTGGCGGCTGTTTGAGGATCAGGAGCGGTTACACCGATGAAATTATCTTCCTTAATAACAGTTACCCCCGGAGAGATTTTTGCGTTTTCTATATTTGCCGTAAGCAGCGATGCACCGTAAGATGGCGGGCGGAGTATTTTCCCGTACAACATACCGGGCATGGTCATATCCGATACATATTTATGTTTCCCCGAAACAAAACTTTTTGCATTCACTTTGGCTACCGCTGTACCGGCAGTGGTCCATTTATCCGCAGGAGTGAGGGGTACCTGTTCGTTTACCGGCAGGAGTATTTTTTGTCCTTTTGTGAGATCGCCGAAACTGATTGTTTTTCCGGAAGCGGCATGGATGACCTGAGCATTTTTTATAGTTACTGTTTGTTTGCTTACGTTCCATTGCCTAGCGGCCATGTTTGCCAGCTCTTCTCTTAAAGTGGCGGCGGCTTTCCGCAGCTTTGGCGCCATAGTGGGCGTAGTAAGACTCCCGTAAGTACCGCGGTCGTAAGGGGTAAGCAGCGTATCGCCCATGATCATTTCGATACTGCTTACAGGAACACCCAGTTCTTCCGCTACCGCCTGCGACAAAGAAGTGCGGATGTTTTGACCTACTTCCACCTTCCCGGTGTAAACGGTAACGGTACCATTTTCCAGGATGTGGATCCATGCGGCAACGGTGTCATCTCCCGGAGGGAAGAGGCCCGGTTGTTTGGACAGCGCATTCAGCTCGGTATAGGTAAGGGCCACCGCGATGCCGCCGCCCAGCAGCTTCAGGAAATTCCGCCGATTGATCCCTTCGATTGTGTTTTTCATGACCTTGGGTTTTGAGGGTTAAGCTTTGCTGATGGCTTTTATAATCCGTGGATAAACGCAGCAGCGGCAAATATTTCCCTGCATGGCTTCTATGATTTCCTGCCTGGTGGGTCGTGGATTTTTTGTTTTTAAAGCAACTGCTGAGATGATCATACCGGAGCAGCAGTAG
>JBCNPS010000414.1:0-6855 GCA_039593235.1 Chitinophaga sp.
GGCCAGCGAAGAGCTGGAGCAGCAGCTGCAGGTATTGGAAACCGCTGCGCCGGAAGCATGGCCATCGGGGATAGATACGCTTACCGCACTGGCAGGTGCGCACCCGGACGAATGGCTATTGCAGTATTACGCCGGTTGGGCGGCTACGCAGTTATCGTTTAAATCAGATAAAAAAGAGGCGGAAGCATTATGCCGCAAAGCCGAACCCTTTGTAAAGAAGGCCCTGCAAATGCAGCCGGGTAACACCGAAACCCTGGCGTTGATGGGTTACTGGCTGTCGGCCAGGATCAATGCCACCCCATCGCGGGGAGCTTCCCTGGGCGCCCAGAGCAGGAGTTATGCAGAAAAGGCCATAGAGGCCGATTCCACCAATCCCAGGGCATGGCTGGTGAAAGCCCTGAACATTTACTACACACCGGCTATTTTCGGCGGCGGTAAGCAGCGGGCAAAGCCAACCGTTGACATTACGGCTGCCAGGTTTGCTGCATTCAAACCGGGTAATGCGCTGGCGCCTAACTGGGGACAACAAATCTTTGATGTGTTGATGGCTTCTTACCGGTAATGTTGTTTTTTCCGGCTCTCTGCAATATTATTTACAAGGAAACATTATTTTCTCTCTCCATATGGCACTGTGTAAGAAATTACGCACCGTGCCAGATGTGCCACAGAACCGCTAGGTTTATCTTAATATATATTTAATTAAATATCAGTAACTTATTTCATTTCAAATAAAAGTGCAGGGTTTTAGCTGTAAGTTCCCCAAACTGTATATATGAGTTCCTTAACACAACAACTTCAATTGCAAGATCCACAACAACCAAAAGCAGGGTCCTTATATGATAGCTCTAATATCATCAATGTTACACCGGAAGGCAGAATTGTATCCATTTTCACCGGCGCATGGCTGGTTGGCAATGCGATCAGCAAAGTAGATAAATCGCCTATATCCAGTCTTCTTAAACTGCTGGGAGCCGGCTACCTGTTGTACAGGGGAATCAGCGGCAACGACCTGGTGAATGGTCTTCTTGGCAGGCGGAAACCCGACAGGCATACCGCTTCTGTAAATATCAGGACCACTGTTTCCATTGATAATCCAAAGGAAGAAGTATATTATTTCTGGCGGCAGCTGAATAACCTGCCGGTATTTATGAAGCATTTGCAGTCGGTGGAAGAAACGGATCCGTTCCACTCTCATTGGGTGGTAAAAGGCCCCGGCGGCATCGGTACGCTGGAATGGGAGGCTGAAATTGTGAAAGAAGTGCCAGGGGAACTGATCGGCTGGCGCTCATTGCCGGGATCATCTATTGCTACTGCGGGCAGGGTTACTTTTCATGAAACCTATAATGGCGGAACCGAAATTGATGTGATGATCACTTACCGGCCTCCTGCGGGTTATGTAGGCTCAGGGCTGGCCTGGTTGTTAAACCCGACTTTTGAAAATATGCTGGTGAAAGATATTAAACGTTTCAAAAACTATATGGAAACCGGCGAGATCCTTAAATAACTTTTACACAAGAAAGATGCGGAGATAATGAACCATTTGTTTGTTATCTCCGCATCTTTTTATGTAAACCATCATTATGATAATGCTTCTCTTCTGAACCTGTTGTACACGCCCTGGCTCTTATTAATCAGTTTGAGCACCCTTTGACGAACGTCGTCCTGTAAACCAGTTATTTCGTGTTCGAATACTTCTTTCAGATCAGATAAATCCTCTCCTCCTTTTCCTACCAGCCCATTGATCTTATGGCGCCAGTCGTCTGCTGTTGTTTTAATTTTTCTGCGGGTTTTATCACCGCTATCGGGGGCTGTTAATAATCCTATAACTAAACCGGTAGTTAAGCCGGCTATAGCACCTGCAAGAAATTTCGTTGTAGACATAGTTTCTGGATTTTTATGGTTTAACAAATGATCGGTGTGCATGGTTCATTCACACTGTAACCCGAATTTTTCAAATATCAGGCCATTAAAAACCAATGGAGAAGATCTGATCTTAAAGAAATGTTATAGTAATATCTGAAGGGAGAGAAACCACCTGCTCAAGGAGAGTAAATGTACCAGTATCAATATCGTGAAAAATCGAAGGAACGCTATCCAGGACAATATCAGAGTTGACATTGTCCCGGCAGGTGGATAAGATAAGCGTATTAGATAATGGAATTTATAAAAGGTCAAACGGAGCAGTAAAATAATTACATTCTGGTATTTTTCAAACCTTTTTGAAAGAAATGAAATAATAAATTTTATTAAAAAGTAAATCCTCCCCGGAAAGTAAATGCCAGAGAGGATTCAGGTGTTCCGGCACAATATTATACAATTACTTCATATTTTCTGTATGATATCTTTTTAGCCCGGATATCTGAAAAACACCAGGTCTTAAAATGGAATGTTAACGCGGATTTTGTCTGACTCAGGATTAAACTGATTACGCTGATTACACTGATTTGATTACTTTGGATTTTATTTGATTTTAAAGATTTGGGGAGACATAAGGGTATTTATTATGCTGGTTCTTTAAAACTGGTTTATTGATTTCCTGAGTTATAAAAAATGGGGAGATACCAGCATCCGCTTATATCTCCCCAAATCTTCAAATCATATAAAATCAAAAAAATAAAATCCTGCTAATCACTATAATCAGCGTAATCCTGGGTCAGACAAAATCCGCGTGCGCCGAAGGCGCCTGCCTTGTTGCTTTCCTGTTAGTAGTTAGCTAATACCAGGCAGTTGCCTGGCGCCTGCCTGTACCATACTCAGCTCATGCTTTCGGCATGGACAGAAGGTGGACTTGATGCCTACTACTTTGCATCCAGCATATTGGAAACCAGCCGGTTAAAGTCGGCCTGGAATTGTTCATAATGCTCGCCGGTTCCGGGGCCGGAAAAGCCGGTATGTACTTCCTGTACGTTTCCTTTTTTATCAATGAAGATGGTAGTAGGAAAGCCTTTGATACCGGTAAGCTGCGCAAGTGTTTTCTCTCCTTTTTCGGGATCGGCGGGCGTTACACCGGTGATCAGTACCGGGTAGTGCACATCAAAACGCTTCAGGAAGCCTTCCAGGGCGCGTTTTGATTTGTCGAAGTCGGTAGTGCGTTCGTAGGCGAGTCCTATCACTTCCACGCCGCGGTCTTTGTTCTTTTCGTACCATTTGCTGAGGAAGCCGGTTTCGTCCATGCAATTAGGGCACCAGGAACCCATGAGGGTGATGATGACCACTTTATTTTTGAAGCGGTCGTCTTTAATGCTCACCTTATTGCCGTTAAGATCAGGGAAAGTGAAATCCAGTTGTTGCTGACCTGGTTTCATGGTGGCAATGGTCCTTTCATCGGGGAGTTTGGCGGTATCGTTTTTCACGGCGGTCCAGTATTCCAGTCCGTCGCCGATGCCGGCAAAGAAGCGGCCGCCTGTGATGCTGTCTTTCTCCACGCGGGCGGTAAAGAGGTAAGCATGGGAGCCATCGAAGGTGGAAAGGCGGAGGCTATCGCCGTCTATTACACCGTCGAGGAAGCGGTAATCGCCGGTAGTGGTGAGGAAGGTGCCGTGTACGGTGTTACCGGATTGTTTGAACTCGCCGATAGCGGTGGAAGGCGCTTTGTCTTTATCTTTTGAAGATACGAACTGCGTTACCCATCGGCCGGACACATTAGCCATAGCGGGCGTGGCAACCGCGAAGCGTTCCGGATTACCTGCTACTGCGGAAAAAGGAATGCTTACATCCTTATCGGCCAGGTGCCTGATCCAGAGGCCTTCTGCGGCACTGTCGGAGTTAAGCTTTGCCCTGAACTCCGAATCAAAGAAAGGCATTTTGATCAGGAGGGAATCGCCCGTTACAGTCACTTCATCAACCAGTAATTTATCTGTTGCATTCAATACGTAAAGCACTTTTTTGCCAGCGGTATCTTTTACTTCGAAGTTGAAAACGATATCTGCGCCATCGTTACGATGCAGTTTGGCCTGCCACACACCATTGGCAAAACTTTTAGCGGTATGGCCGGTATTGCAGGCGCTGAAAGCCATGCCTATACCTGCCAGGAAGATGGATAATTTTCTCATAAGATTACAATTTTGAATAGTTCCTTTCTCCAAAAAGCAGGCTGCCTATACGCACCAGGGTACTCCCTTCCTGCAGGGCAAGGTGATAGTCGGCGCTCATGCCAATGGACAGTTCTTTAAAATACGGTTCGTTGTTAAAGTAAGTGGTTTTAACGGACCCGAATAATTCATGGAGCTGGTGGAACTCTTCGCGGATCTGTGTTTCGTTGGTGGTGTTGGTAGCCATGCCCATCATGCCGGCAATGCGTACCTGTGCAAAAGCGGACGGATTGGCCTGGTAAGCCTGCAACAGTTGCTGTAACTCCTGTGCATCCATACCAAACTTTGTTTCTTCTGCGGCAATGTGCACCTGTAACAGGCAATGAATGACCCGTTGATGTTTGGCGGCCTGTTTATTGATCTCCTGCAGCAGTTTTAAACTATCCACTGCATGAATGGTATGTACAAACGGCGCAATGAACTTCACTTTATTGGATTGCAGGTGACCAATAAAATGCCATTCTATGTCAGCCGGTAAAAGCGCTTGTTTTTCTGTAAGTTCCTGTACGTAGTTTTCGCCGAAGATCCTTTGTCCTGCTGCATAGAACGCAGCAATATCTTCCGCCGGTTTCGTTTTGGAAACGGCTACCAGCCGGGCGTGAAATGGTTTTAGCCGGTCGAGTACTTCGTGGTATGCTTCTAAATTGATTGCCATCGCGCAAAGATACGCGGATTTTGTCTGACAAAATCCGCGGTGAACTACGCGAGGATGCTTCTGCTGATAACGATGCGTTGTACTTCGGAGGTGCCTTCGTAAATCTGGGTGATCTTGGCGTCGCGCATGAGGCGCTCCACATGGTATTCTTTTACATAGCCGTAGCCGCCGTGTACCTGTACTGCTTCGGTGGTTACCCACATGGCGGTTTCAGAGGCAAATACCTTAGCCATGGAGCTGCTGAGGGTATAGTCGAGGTGCTGATCTTTATCCCAGGCGGCTTTGAGGCATAGCAGGCGTGCGCTTTCTATGCGGGTGGCCATATCGGCCAGTTTGAACTGGATGGCCTGGTGCTGGGATATTTCCTTACCGAATGCTTTTCTTTCCTTGGAGTATTTAAGGGCCAGTTCATAGGCGCCGCTGGCAATGCCCAACGCCTGGGAGGCGATACCGATACGGCCGCCGGCCAGGGTTTTCATGGCGAATTTAAACCCGAAGCCATCTTCTCCTATCCTGTTTTCCTTGGGTACTTTTACATCCTGGAACATAACGCTGTGCGTGTCGCTGCCGCGGATGCCCAGTTTATTTTCCTTGGCGCCGATAGTGATACCGGGCATTTCTTTTTCCACGATGAGGGCGTTGATGCCTTTACTTCCTTTTTCCGGGTGGGTTTGCGCCATTACCAGGTATACGCTGGCGGAATTACCATTGGTGATCCAGTTTTTGGTGCCGTTGAGCAGGTAGTGATCGCCCTTATCTTCAGCGATGGTGCGCTGGGAAGTGGCGTCGGAACCGGCTTCCGGCTCACTGAGCATAAATGCGCCGATGATCTGGCCGGATGCCAGGGGCACTAAGTACTTCTGTTTCTGCTCCTCTGTACCGAAAGTTTCGAGACCCCAGCACACCAGGGAGTTATTAACGCTCATCACCACGGAAGCGGAAGCATCTATCTTGGATATTTCTTCCATTGCCAGCACATAGGAGATCGCGTCCAGTCCTGCCCCACCGTATTGAGGGCTTACCATCATACCGAGGAAGCCGAGTTCTCCCAGCTTTTTAATCTGTTCTGCAGGAAATTTCTGGTGCTCATCTCTTTCTATTACTCCGGGCAACAGTTCATTGACAGCAAAATCACGTGCTGCCTTTTGTATCATCAGATGTTCTTCCGTCAATTGAAAATCCATGGTGTATAATTTTATAAGGTAATCCACTCAAATTATTTATAAATCAGCAGCTAAAAAAATAGCCGGATTAAAATTCAATGTTGTCAACCAGAACCGGGGAAATATTGAACAAATCGCTACAATAACGCTACTGCATTGGATTTGGTTCAGATAATACATGCAAGTTTTTCACCATTACACGTTTGGCTGCTTTGGGCGTTCACATAAAATCCTGTAGCTTGCCTTTAATGCTATTTTTATGAAGAACATTAAGATAATAGAAGTAAAATCAGAAATAGGAGCAGGTACGCGCGGCGCCAGTTTAGGTGTAGACGCTATTAAGATTGCCGCGCTGGACTTTATGAGCAACTTTTTTGTACACTTCCCCACCGAAGCAATTGAAACGGAAAATAAGCTGTTGTTTGAACCTATTGAATCGCCTTATGCCAAAAGGATCAAAGGTACTTTTAACATGTATGAGCGTATCAGCAAAAGTGTGTGTGAAACCGTGAAAGCCAACTGGTTCCCGGTACTGCTTTCAGGCGATCACAGCACGGCCGGCGCCACTATTGCCGGTTTAAAGATGGCACATCCCAAAGCCAAGCTGGGAGTGATATGGATAGATGCCCATGCCGACCTTCATACGCCTTATACCACGCCTTCCGGTAATATGCATGGGATGCCGCTGGCTACCGCTATTGCGGAAGACAATATGGACTGCAAGGTGCACGACCTGGATGAGAATACCGCCAAAATGTGGAATGCCCTGAAGAACATCGGGAAAATAGCCCCGAAAGTGCTTCCTGAAGATATTGTATTCATTTCCCTGCGGGATTATGAGAAAGAGGAAGATCACCTGATCAAACAATACGGCATGAAGGTAATCACCACCAGTGAAGTACGCCGGAAGGGGCCGGAAAATATTTCCCGTTCCGTGTTCCGTTAC
>JBCNPS010000415.1:0-6851 GCA_039593235.1 Chitinophaga sp.
GGTACTATACCGTTAAATGGGATCTGACACGAAGCATCAACTTTGAATTTAACGCGGTGAATAATGCCCGTATCGATGAACCCAACGGTCGTATCGATAACTCGGCGAAGAAAGATACCGTACGCCGCAACTTCTTCAAAGGAGGGCGTAACACCAATTACATGCACAACGCCAACTTCACGTACACCTTGCCTACAGCGAAGTTCCCGGCATTGAGCTGGACCAACATTGCGTTTGGTTACAGTACGGAATATCGCTGGACAGGCGCTTCCCAACTGGCATTGTATCTCGGTAACGCCATTGAAAACTCCCAGCAGAAAACACTGACGGCGGAATTTAAATTCGTGGAACTCTATAATAAATCAAAATTCCTCCGCAATGTGAATGCAAGGAAGCCGCAAAACAATAACAACCAGAATAATAACAACAAAAATAATAACGGTAACCAGTCGAACCAGAACCAGACCGCATCTTCCGATGAAATTTCACCATGGGTGAAAGGCCTGCTGAAACCGTTGATGATGCTGAAACGGATCGGGTTTAATTTCAATGAAAACGCCGGTACCCGTTTACCAGGTTATATAGACAGTACCAAGATCATTGGTATGAACTGGGCCACCATGGCGCCGGGCCTGAACTTCGTATTTGGCTACCAGCCGGACCGGAAATGGTTTGATAAATTTGCACAGAAAGGACTTATTACGCCGGATACCTTATTTAACATCCAGGCGCAACAACAATTTACACAGCGTTGGGATTTACAGGCCCAGCTGGAACCGATAAATGACCTGCGCATTGATCTGACCATGACCAAGTCGTTTACCAAAACACATACGGAACTGTTTAAAAATCTTACAGACCCGCCTGACTTCCAGCACCTGAGCCCTTATGATGCCGGCGGTTTTGAAATTACTTACATCGCTATCAAAACCATGTTTGGTAAGATCAATACCTCGGATGGTATTTCACAAACCTTCCGCAATTTTGAATCGTACCGTAACACGATCTCAAAAAGGCTGGGCGCTGCAAATCCATACAATAAAGATCCGGGCATTCCATCCGGTGATCCTAAAGATCCAACCTACGCATACGGTTATACAAGGTATGCACAGGATGTGCTGATACCGGCCTTTCTGGCGGCTTACACAGGTACCAGCCCGGATAAGGTATCGCTGCTGAAACAGGGCAACGATAATGTGAAGAGCAATCCTTTCAGCAATTATATTCCGAAACCCAACTGGAGCCTTACTTATAACGGGTTAACAAAGCTGGAGCCATTCCGCTCTTTCCTGACCAACTTTACTATCAGGCACGCCTATACGGGTACATTGAGCATGAACTCTTACAATACATCCATGTATTTTGAAGATCCGCGGCTTGCCGGCTACCCGGCGTTCAGGGATACCATTTCGGGAAATTACTATCCGTACTTTATGGTGCCTAACCTTACGCTCACGGAATCCTTCTCGCCGTTACTGGGTGTGGATCTTACTTTTGTGAACAGCCTCAATGCCAGGGTGGAATTTAGGAAGAGCCGTTCCCTCAGTTTGAGCCTTATCGATTACCAGCTTACAGAAGTGCGCTCCAGTGAAATCATTATTGGCGCCGGCTATCGCGTGAGGGGCGTTGCGCTGCCATTCTCCTTCAGCAAAAATGGCGGTAAAAAACTGCAGAACGATATGAACTTCCGGCTGGACCTCAGCTTCCGGGACGATAAAACCGCCAATAACCGGCTGGATGCCGATCTGGCTATTCCCACCAGCGGCCAGAAAGTAGTAGGCATCTCGCCATCTATCGATTACGTAGTAAATAACAGGTTGAACCTGAGATTTTTCTACGACCGCAGGCAAACTATACCGGTGATTTCCACCGCATACCCGATTACCAGCACCAGTGGCGGTATTACCTTCCGGTTTGTACTATCGCAATAGGGAATAAATATATATAATGGATTTATAGTTAGATGAACAACGGCATAAATTGTCCCGTTTGTCTAACTATAAATCCGTTTTTTCATAACAGGGGATTGACAATTATTTACTAGGTTTGCGGCGTGAAAGGGTTTGGGATCATATGCATATTTCTGGGTCTGCTGTTACAAAACTTCAGCAGGAGTGTGATTTTCGTGCAGTTTAAAATGAACCAGTCCTACATTGCCAGCGTGCTTTGTGAAAATAAGAACAAACCTGAAATGCACTGTAACGGTCGCTGTCATCTTAAAAAGGAACTCGACAGGGATGCCCAGCAGGACAAAAACAACAACACCGGGAAAGATAAATATGAAGTGATGTTTGTAGAAGCGTTACAATCTTTCCACACTACGCCCCCCGTTGATCAACCCGTTTTTAACGCGTACTATAAGGCGCCCCGCCTTCATTCACTGGCCCTTTCCGTTTTCCATCCGCCTCAGTTGGTAGTAGCCTGATTTTTGAAACTTATACTACCTGACTAATCCTGTTCGCCATCAGCGAACGGTACAATGACGTACATACATGAAACAATGTTGTTTACTCCTCATTGCATGCATGGCTGTGGCTAACAGTTATGCACAGCAGATACATGGGCGCGTGGCAGATGCTCAAACAAAAGAAGCCCTGCCAGGTGTGAATGTAAGGCTGTTACACGCTGCTACCGGGTGTAATACCAATGCACAGGGGAAATATGAATTAATAGCTGCAGAAGCAGACTCCATAGAAATATCATACGTAGGATATGTTCCTATACAATTGCCAGCGGAAGCTGCTGCAAAAACGCCGGTGGTCTACCTGCGTCAGAGTACTACCAGCCTGAATGAGATCATCGTTTCTTCTTCGCGCGATAAACAGCAGCGCTCGGAAGCGCCGGTTGCTATCAGCACTATTTCCGCGCAAACACTGAGTGAAACCAAAGCCACTACTTTGGATAAAGTGTTGAATAAAGTGAGCGGCGTATACATGGTGGACCTGGGCAATGAACAACATACCATGGCAATTCGCCAGCCCATAGGCTATAAAAGCCTTTTCCTTTACCTGGAAGATGGTATTCCCATCCGCACCATCGGCGACTTTAATCACAATGCACTGATTGAAATTAATATGGTTGCATTGAAATCCGTGGAAGTGATCCGTGGGCCTGCTTCCTCGCTATATGGCAGCGAAGCGGTAGGCGGCGCCGTTAACTTTATTACAGCTTCCCCAACACTGGTGCCTACTGCAAAAATTCAGCTGGAAGGCAGTAACTGGGGATACAAAAGAACAGATTTCAGTGTATCCAATACCGTGAAAAAAGTGGGCTTTGCCGTAAGCGGTTACTATGCCAATCAAACCAACGGCTATATGGATCATAGCGATTTTCATAAACTGGCGCTCACCGCGAAAGTAGAGTACCAGGTAAATGAAAAGAACAAATGGACCAACGCCGCTACACTGATCAATTATAAAACAGACCAGACCGGTGGGCTCGACAGCACCCATTTCTTTGCAAAAGATTACCGCAACTTTCAAACATTTACCTATCGTGAAGTAAAGGCGTTGCGGGTACGAAGCACGCTGGAACATGAATGGGACAACAGCAACCACACTACCTTTACCGCCTTCTTCCGTAATAACACCATCGGGCAAAATCCCTTCTATGCTATCAAGGACATAAGAGGCACGGGGAAGGCAAACGGGCAAATCAACAGCGATGGTTTCAACAGCTATGGCATTATTGCGCAGCATAAAAAACAGTTCAGCTGGAAACAGGCAGCGCTTATTGCCGGTATCAGCGCGGACTATAGCCCTGCTACCTATGTAGCTAACTATATAGATATTACGAAAGATGCTGCTGGTTATTACGCCGGTTATCGTAATACTGATTCCCTGCTCACCGATTACCGTGTGGGCTTGCTGAACAGTGCCGTGTACACACAGTTTGAATTTTCTCCATTGCCGGAAATGAGGGTAGTAGCTGCGTTACGCTATGATCGTATGGATTATAATTTCGAAAACCATCTCACGCCTTCTGCCTATACCGGCGCACCCAGCGAACGGAATAATTTTAATGCCGTTACACCTAAGCTGGGACTTACTTACAACCTTGGTAAAAATCGTGGGTTGTATGCAAACTATAGTGTAGGATTTGCGCCGCCTAATATTTCAGAATTGTATGCAGGTGTAAAAGTACCGGTGCTGAAATCGGCTATTTACCAGAACTATGAAGCAGGCGGATGGTTTGCCTTTGCACGGGAGAAAGGTTATGCGGACCTCAGTATTTACCGTATGAATGGTAGCAATGAAATTATCAGTGTAAGAAATGCTGATGGTATATATGAAAACCGGAATACCGGTGCTACTACCCACAGCGGCGTAGAATGGAATATTAAATACACACCGCTGCGCAGCGTATTTGTACGCACCAGCGGTACTTATGCTGAACATCTTTTTAAAGCATATTCAGATGGAAACAAAGTGTATAACAATAACCAGATGAGCGGCGCTCCCAAATGGATCACCAATACCGAAGTTACCTGGAAACCTGCATTCCTGGATGGTTTCAGGATAGGCGCTGAATGGCAGCATATCAGTAAATATTATATGGACCCTGCCAACACGGCTGTATATAACGGGTACGACCTGTTTAACGCCAGGGCAGGATATACTTACAAAGGATTTGAATGCTGGCTCAACTGCATGAATGTAGGCGATCAGTTGTATGCCACCACCGCAGAGCAATCTGCCTATGGCAAAACGTACAGGGTAGGCCCGCGTCAGACTTTCAACTTAGGCGTGGCGTATACATTTACCGGAAAAAAATAAACAGATGAAGCAAGCAGCAGTATGGATAGTAATGATGATGATATTTGCCGCATGCAGGCCGCGCACGTTACAACCAGGTAAAGCCCTGGTAGTGTCGCATGAAGGAATGGATGCTTCCTGTCCGTATCTTACAAAAGATACGGAAGGCCGGCCGGTTTTGAGTTGGGTGGAAACAACCCCGGGCGCTGATACCGGTTCGATGTATTACGCGGTATCTAACGATAATGGTTATACGTTTTCAGAACCGGTGGTTATTCCTGCTTCTGCGGGTGTATACCCGCATGATGAAAATTTACCGAAGCTGTTGTTTAAACCCGGCGGCGCCGTAATAGCGCTCTTTGGGATGGAAGCCAATGATCCGCGGAATAAGTATGCAGGCAAAGTAATGTATACCCAGTCGTTTGATAACGGGAAAACATGGCAGGCAGCTGTACCTATGGTAACTGATACCGCGGGGTACGACCAGCGGTATTTTGATATGGCGCTGTTACCGGCAGGAGAAGCCGCCGCTATCTGGCTGGATAACCGGAAAGACACCAGTGCAGAAGGTTCTACACTTTACTTTGCCACCACCCGTGGGCGCAGCGGTTTTCAAAACGCGGTGCCCATCGCCTCCACCATTTGCCAGTGCTGCCGTACCAAAATGTATGTAGCGGAAAATGGCTATATCCATTTGGCTTACCGCGATATTATCAACGATTCTATCCGCGATATGGTACACCAGGTGTCTGTTGACGGAGGCCATACTTTCTCCAAACCGGTGCGTATCAGTGCCGATAACTGGGTGGTGAACGGCTGCCCGCACACGGGCCCCACACTCACTGCCAACAGCAAAGGACTGCACTTTGCATGGTTCACCATGGGCGGCGGACAAGGCGCTTTTTACTGCCAGTCGGCAGATAACGGTAACACCTATACGCAAAAGGAATCACTGAGCAAATCACCCATGGCAAAGCATCCGCAAATGACTACCATTGCAGATCAAGTCCTGGTAGTATGGGATGAACCGGTAAAATGGAAGAACGACTTTAACAGCCGGATTGGTTTTCGGTATAAAGCAGCAGATGGAAAAACGAAGGAGGCAGGAGTCCTTACGGCCGATAGTACTTATGCTAATTTCCCGGTGATCAGTGCAGTAAAAGAAAACAAGGCATTGGTGGCTTACAAGAGAAGAACGGGAGATAAAAGCGAAGTAGTAGTAACCCTGTTAAGTATGCCGTAACATAATTTTGGGATTTAGCCATTTGTTTCCGGTATAAAAAGGAATCAAACAACTAAATCCCAAAATTCAAAAACTTGTTTCAGCTGTAACCCAATGAAAAGCCTTTTTGTCCGGCCCAGTCTTTACGCGATGATGCCCAACGGCCATAATTGCCTTTCCGGGAATTACCGAAATAAAAGCGCCATCCTTCTTTCCACCGGGGATAGTACAGACGCAGCAAATACATAGTCATAAATGTAAGCATAGGGATATGGTTTTCATGATCAGGATAGTCCGGCATAGATCTTCTGCAAATATTTATACAGAAAATATATAAATGTTTCCAAATATAAAAACTATCCTCAAGCCATGAAATCACACCTATGTGTTATTTTTTATCTATGTAATATGCGTTGGCTTGCTGTAAGGGCGTCAGTACCAGGTCGTTGATACAAACGTGTGGCGGCAGTGAGGTACAGTAATATACTACATCAGCCACATCCTGGGCGCTCAGGGGAATAAACCCTTTATACACATCTTTCGCTTTATCTTCATCTCCTTTAAATCTTACCAGCGAAAACTCCGTTTCCGCAGCGCCGGGATGAATAGCGGTTACCTTTATCCGGTATGGCAGCAAATCAATGCGCATACCCTGGGAAATAGCATCTACCGCCGCTTTGGTAGCACAGTATACATTCCCTTTGGCATAAACCAGTTTGGCCGCAGTGGAGCCGATATTGATAATGTGTCCTGTGGTCCGGGAACGCATCCATGGAATAACCGTGCGCGACACATACAGCAGCCCTTTTACATTGGTATCTATCATGGCATCCCAGTCATCTGTATTGCCTTCGTCAATAGTGTTTAAACCGGCG
>JBCNPS010000416.1:0-6850 GCA_039593235.1 Chitinophaga sp.
GGTTGGCGAAAGCGGATACTTTCTGGCAGTTGCAGCGGCATATTATATGGCGTACCCTGGGGTTGTGGGTGCTGGGTATTTTTATGGTAAATGCAGAACTGGTGAATACTGCTGCTACCGGGATAAGTGCAGCCGCCTGGTCGCTCCTGTTTTATATATGCGCCATACTGGTATGGAATGTTTATAAATTCAAACACAACTGGATCTCCTGGTGCTTCAAAGCTGTGGGCGCCATCGGATTAATTATACTGGCTGTTATTTTTCGTGGCGGAGAAGAAGGAACGGAACGATTAAGTCCGCATTGGTGGGGCATCCTGGGGTTAATAGGTTGGGCCTACCTGTACGCATGTATTATTTACCAGGTATTTAAAGGTGTTGCAGGAGGTATTATGCTGATGATAGCCGTGTGTATCGGGTATTATATTTTATGCAAGCAGCCTTTTATGCACCAGGGCGAATGGAGCTGGCTTACTTCCCAGGCACGCAATGCTGCTCATACTGCTATTGTTTTGTCGGGAATGCTGCTAACATTATTTTATTTTGATGAAGACCTGGGACTGAATGGAAGTAAGCTGGTGGCAAGAGTAATGGGATATTTTTCTTTATTACTGATCGCGGGTGTTATGTTAAGACCCGCCTACAAGCTATCCAAGATCCAGGCAACGCCGAGTTGGTGCCTGTATTGCAGCGCTATATGTGTGGCTGTATTTTCTTTATTATATTTTCTGACAGATGTAAAACATATCAGCAGGTGGACCGCTTTCTTCCGTCCGGCGGGATCTAATCCTTTGCTTACCTATATATTGCCGGATATCGTTTTCTATGGAATGTTGCTCACGGGGATCAGCCTGCCGGCTGTACTGGGAGAAGGATTGCCGGGTATTGCCTGGTGCGCTTTTTTTGCAGTGATCATGCTTTTCCTGGTAAAAGGATTAAACAAGCTGGGAATCCGTTTACAACTGTAACAATCTTACACGCTGGTTCGTTTTAACTCTCGTAATGTAGAGAAATATCTACGTGAAAACACATCTATAACCGGTGTGCAGTACGTAGATAGGTAATGGCATTTGATTTGTCCCTTTATTTCACGGAAACAGATTTTTTATCCCAAAGTTCCCCCCCATGAAAAAAATTGCAATTGTATTAGCGTCAGCAGGATTGATTTTAGCTATCTTAGCGCAGTATGCCTTAACAAACGACTGGATGTGGTTCAAAGTGTTCCATACCGTAGGATTTGTTGGCTACATATTAATTATCAGCGGTCTTGCTTGCTTTTGCCTGTGGCTGATTCATCAGTTTTCCCGCGATGAAAAAAACAGGATAAAGCGTTACTATCATCGCCGGCACGATGAAAGGGAAGTGAACACTGCGCAACAGTAATGATTTATGTCAGACTTCTTCACACTTAAATTTGAATATAAAGGGCATCCGCATATCCTGGATGTGCAAACTGCTCATCAGCAATTCAAAACGGTTTATAAAGTGGCCATTGAAGAGCATGAAATCACTTTTGAGCCTGATGAAGAAGGTTATGTACGAGCTGTTTCCAGCAAGCCTATGCACGATCATTTAAACCCGGTAGACGTAGGCTTGTTACATCACGTAGCCGAACTCATTATCCAGCATATACAATAGTAATTATGCTTATCTGGCTGGGGCGGGGCACATGCCGTGATAACTATGCTTCATCCGGTTTCTCTCCGCGGATTTCATCACGCAATGATTCAGGATCCCAGCCCTGTCCTTCATCCAGCCAGGTTTTTACACGATCGGAAGAAATAAGTTTCTCCATTTCTTCAATCCGTTCCTTCATGGAGCTGATGTATTGTTTTTTGTCGTCGCGGAGGGCTGATAAGCCTTTCAGGGTTCGTTCATCCTGGCGGAAGAACGTGCGGGCGGCGCGTTCGCTATGGTAGGCCCTTTCGCCCAGCATGCGCAGGGCATCCACCCCAACACGGAGGGAAGTATCCACTGTTTCACGATAAATATGCAATACGCCCATGTCCATCAACTCAAAAGTATCTTCATTATTTTCAGCCCTTACCAATAGTTGCAGGTGGGGGAAATACCGTTGGGCCATTTTTACTATTTCCAGTGTTTGTTCCGGATGATCGGTGGCAATGATCAGCATTTTGGCATCGGCGGCCCCTGCGGCGGCCAGCAAATCGTACCGGGACGCATCTCCATAATATACCTTAATGCCAAGGTTATGCAATGCATCAACCCGGTCGGAGTCAAGATCCAGGATGGTAGCGTTAATACCGTTTGCCCGGAGGAAACGTCCTGTCATGCTGCCAAAGCGGCCAAAGCCCGCAATGATCACAGGGTTCTTTTCCGTGATCTCGTCGGCTTCTCTTTCCGCTTTTACTTCAGACCGTGTATAATGTGGCTGTATCACTTTTTCATACAGCAACATAATCAATGGGGTAAGCGCCATACTGATGGCTACCACCGCAGTGATCATGGCAGTCATTTCTTCACTCATGAGCCGCGTTTGACTGGTAAAGGATAGCAATACAAAAGCAAACTCACCAATGTCTGCAAGAGCAAAGGCAAACAACAGGTTCTGATCAGTGCTCAGCCTGAATATTTTTCCGAGTACCAGTAACACAATGGCTTTCATGGCCATGATGGCCACCACCAATCCCATGATCAGCCAGGGCTGCTCCATGATTAATTTAAAATCGATAGATGCGCCAACGGCAATAAAAAATAAACCGAGCAATAATCCTTTGAAGGGCTCAATATCGCTTTCCAGCTCGTGGCGGTATTCACTGTTGGCCAGTACTACCCCACCAAGAAATGCGCCCAGTGCGGAACTGAGGCCCACCAGGTTCATAAGCACGGCAATGCCTACCACCATCAGTAATGCAGTAGCAGTAAATAGTTCGCGTACACGGGTACGGGCTATGATACGCATTAACGGCCGCACCAGGTACCTGCCGGCAATAATGATAATGGCTACAGCTCCCAGTACCACCAGCGTTTGGGCCCAGGCGGGTAAATTATCTCTCAGGGAAGGAGCGTGCGATGCGGCATCGCTGGCTGCATTGCCCGCCAGTAAAGGAAATATGGCCAGCATGGGGATCACCGCAATATCCTGGAACAACAATACTGAAAAGGCGCTCTGCCCGGCTGAAGTGCCCATCCATCCTTTTTCATTCAGTGTTTGCAACACAATGGCTGTGGAGGAAAGCGACAGGATCATGCCCAGCGCCAGCGAAGTATTTATTGGTTGCCCCAACAGGTAGGCAATGCCTGCAATGGCAGCGGCGCTTAATGTTACCTGCAGCCCTCCCAATCCCAGTATGGAGGAACGCAGCCGCCATAGCAGCGCCGGTTCCAGCTCTATACCAATCAGGAACAGCATCATTACTACACCAAATTCTGCAAAGTGCATAATGTCTTCTCCCTCTCTTCCTATAAAACCCAACAGGGAAGGCCCGATAATGATACCTGCTATCAGGTAGCCCAAAACGGCGCCCAGTCCCATCTTTTTTGCCAGCGGCACAAATACAATGGCGGCAGCCAGGTATACCATCGACTGAAATAGCAAAGAATGTTGATCCATATTATCTGGTTTGAGCGGGTAGTTGAAGTATTTGATGCAGATGTTCCAGGCCAGGCAACGGCGTAAGATCAAATTTATCCCCGCGAAGGCGCTCCAGCACCTGTTTCAGCCTGGTGGCGTCTTCCTGGATATCGGAAATATCCTGCCGGTGCACTCCATATATAATATAAGGAGCGGCATAATGCATATTACATAACTTAGCCGTTTGCATAAAGGGCAGCAGGAAATCGTGCACCGTATGTCCATGATGGCCATCCGGCTGATAGGAATGTTCGGAACCGCCTGCCGTGATGATATTGCCGAAATACTTTCCCTGTAAGGCTTTGCCGGTATGCCCGTATGCCCATCCGTGTTCCAGCACCAGGTCCATCCATTGTTTTACAATAGCCGGTGCGCTGTACCAGTAAAAGGGGTGCTGCATAAAAATAATATCGTGCTGTTCCAGCAACTTTTGTTCACGGGCTACATTCACATCCAGGTCGGGGTACTGCTCATATAAGTCGTTGAAAGTAACGCCTGGCATGTTCTTAATCACCCGTAGCAAGTGGGCATGTACCCTGGATTTTTCCAGGGCGGGATGCGCAAAATTTATCAGAACTCTGGCCATTATCGGATTTTCGTATAAAGAAATTTAGGCATTTTGTTTCAAAAGTGACAGCGCTGCGGTATTAAATCTCCCGTATGAAAATTATCAGCCTTCGGAATATTCCTGTAATAACGAACGGTATTTGTTGAGAATGGTGGATTTGGAGATAAAACCTACCAGTTGCTTATCCTGTATTACAGGCAGGTTCCATGCCTGGGCGGTATCAAATTTCTTGATCACCACGTTGATATTATCTTTCAGGTTAACTACTGCCGGTGCGGCCTGCATCAGTTTTTTTACAGTTACCTTATCATACAGTTCAGGGTTGAACATCACCGGCCGTATATCGTCCAGTGTAATAATACCTTCAAACAGCTGGTCCTGGTTTACCACGGCAATAATATTCCGGCCGCCTGCTTTTACCAGTTCTATAATTTCCCGCAGCGTGGCGTCAATAGAAATGGTTTGTACATCCTTTTCTATAAGGTCGTCCATTTTCAGGAGTAGCAGGATGTTTTTATCATGGGCACGCGTAAATATTTTACCGTCTTTTGCCAGTTCTTTTATTTCCGGTGAGATGGGGGAAAACCATTTTGCCATCAGGAAGGAGATCGTGGAAACAATCATCAGCGGAATGAAGAGGTCGTACCCTGAGCTGGATTCGGCTATCAGGAAGATGGCGGTAAGCGGGGCGTACATCACCCCGGCCATTACGCCGGCCATACCTACAATTACCAGGTTGGTAAAAGGGATATCGGTAAGACCCATCTGCTGGCAAACCATAGCGTAAAAGAAGCCCAGGAAACCGCCGGCGAACAGCGATGGTGCGAAGTTCCCGCCGTTGCCCCCACTTTGTATAGTAACTGAAGCGGCCAATGCTTTCAACAGGCATACGCAGCCGGCAAACACGAGCAGCATCCAGCTTTGGAAGGGAAAATACCGGAAGAAACTGTTTTGAAGGATCGCTTCTCCGTGGCCGGATGCGAGCGATTTCACACTGGTATAGCCTTCCCCGAATAAAGGCGGCATGGCCACGCAGAGTGCAGATACGAGTATGCCGCCCAGTATAGCCCGCTGAAGGGCTGTCCAGTTAAGCGAGTGAAAAAAATGTTCTATTTTCTGGGAGATGACTACGTAATATCTTGCATAAAACCCCGAAAGTATTCCCAGGGCTATATAATAGGGCACATTGTGATAGTTAAAAGCAACCCTCGATTCAAAATGAAACAGTGCTTCTTCCTGTAAAATAATTTTAGAGAGCAAACTTCCGCAAACAGCCGCCACAACCAATGGCATGAAATCAGAAAACACCACACCGGTAAGTAATATCTCGAAGGCAAACATCATCCCGGCAATAGGTGCATTGAATGCGGCCGCGATCCCGGCGGTAGCGCCGGCTGCCAGTAACAGCGTACGTTCTTTATATCCAAGTTTATAGGTGCGCGCATAATTGGAGCCCAGTGCGGCCCCGGTAACAGCGATGGGACTTTCCAGCCCGGCGGAACCGCCAAGCCCTACAGTAACGGCACTTTGTAATATCTGTGAATACATTTTTACGGGCGGGATCAGGCTGGAGTTCCTGGCTATTTCATGCAAAATGGCAGGTATCCCTTTCCTGGACTGGCCTTTGAAAAACCAGATCACTATGAGGGTGGTCAGTACAATTCCCAGGAATGGAAATACAATATAAAAGACCACCTGGGTGCTGAAATGCACTTTGTAAGTGATCACATAATGAATATAATGGACCAGGCTTTTCAGAATTACGCCGGCCAATCCTGCAGAACACCCTACCAGTATACCTGAAAGCAGGAGGAACTGGTTACGGTTCATTTTGCTATGTAACCAGTGTAGTATGAGTTCATAGCTTTTCGCGCTCTTCAAACTGTATTGCTCAAAATCTTTCCTGAATCGAAAAAAACTATGGTACTTCCGCAGGCGGTTAAATTGACTCATGCGGCAAATTTAAGGATCAAAGTTCAATCAGGGCATAAACTTTATCGTTCATGTAAGGACCGCCGGGGCGACGGGCTGTATAATCCAGGTTAATCCAGTACTCCCCTTTCAGCTCGTGGTAATATATTTCTTTTACAGCCGGTTTTGGAAAAAGTGTGATGATGGCCTGTTTCATGATCTCAAATTCTTCCTTGTCGCCGCAATACAGCTCAGGATAGGCGTGGCCTTTGATCAGTACAATACGGCACCGGGCGCCGATGGACTGTAAACAGGAGGCCATCAGGATGGAATGATCGTCGCAGTCGCCGCCCAGCCCATTCTGGATGGTTTCCTGTGCGGTAGCGAAGTATTCATCACGCCGGGAGTCCAGTACATATTTAAACTGGCTGTTAATAAAACGGAACAGGGAAAGGAACCGGGTAATTTTTCCATACTTATAAAAGTATTCGTCGTAATAATCCAGGGAATGCTTTACGGAGAAATTGCGGACTACCGAATCCTGGTAATTGATCTTTTCTTTGATGCCACGTACGGTTTTATCGCGGTAGCTTTCCACTCTTCTCGGGTACAAACTAAGGATATCCAGCTGTTTGCTGCCTTTGGTGTTGAGGTTGCCCTGTACCATTCCCTTATAATCGTTAAGTACATTATAAAAGGTGTAGCGGTCGGTGAGTTTATTCACTACCAGCACAGTGCACATTACCAAAAATACCGGGATGATGAGCGGTCTGAAAATC
>JBCNPS010000417.1:0-6849 GCA_039593235.1 Chitinophaga sp.
GGGTTTTCCCAGATATTAATTTTATCAGAGTACATGATATACCCGTTGATACCATCGATCCGGGAAATCATCACGTATTTGCCGTTGATCTTACGGGGAAAGAGCGCCAGATTCTTGTTCTGCGCCCCTTCTCCGTAAAGCGGCATGATCTTGAAATTATAGAAGTCTTTTGTTTGCAGCAGCTTTGGCTGGATCGTGATACCATCATAGGCCGTGTAAGTGGCATAATAGGTAACGCTGCCGTTTTCGCTGGTATATTTTACAAAGCGGGCATCTTCAATACCCCTGCTTTCTGCTTCTGAATAAGGAAAAATAACGCGGTCGGACAAGTCCGTATCCAGTGAAAAGTTCAGCTCGTAATAGGAATCCGCCAGCCATAGTACCCTTTCCAGTCCTTTTTTAAGGAGATGATCAACCTGGAAGCGTTGTTGCATTTCCCGGATCACCTTTTTAAGGGCGAGGTATTCGAACTGGTCAGGCAGGGAGTTCTGTATTTCACGCATTACGGAGTCCGGCAACCGGATGGATACGGCATTCTGAAAGAATGTTTGCTTATGGTAGAGGGAGTTACGGATAATTTCCGCTTCATCTACGTAATTGCCGGGCGCTATCAGTGAAATTTCATTGTTCTTATCAATAATGCCCGACCGGAAAGCAATAGAAGATACGTGTCCTTCGCCTACTGCGCGGAAGCTCATGATCACGCGTTTTTGTCCTTCTTCCAGCCCGCTCTGGTCTACGTCTTCCACGAGGGAAGGGTTGAAAAAAGCGGCTGATTCTATGGAGTATTCGTTGGTGAAATAAGAACCAGTGAGCAATTTGCGTTTGTGCGAGAGCGCTTCGTAGTCGATCTGCAAACCGGGAAACAGGTGTCTCAGCCGGTCTGCATGACGCTCAAATATCCTGGTGATGTTCCGGTGACGCCGGGAAAATTCTCTTAGTATAGGCATGATCGTTACATTCACTTCAGCGTCGCTCATGGCGGCAACCTGTTGAATGATGGACTTGGCCCTGGCCTCCCCGTTAAAAAAAAACCTGGCTACTACCCTTTTGAGATCAGGATAAATCTTGGTACTCTTCCGCTCTATAGACAATCGCATGGTTATCTTGTTTGTTAAATACTGAATCCGTCTTCCAGGACAACTCCCTTTTTAACAACAACAATGCCGTCTTTTACTGTATATTTTTCAAAATCCCCGTCAGCTAAGTGTTTCCCGCCGTTGATATGTACGCCGTTACCAATGCGGCAGTTTTTATCAATGATGGCGTTATTGATCACACAGTTTTCGCCGATGCCCATTAAAGGACGTCCTTCTGCGCGGGATCTGCCAATTTCGTCGAGTGTTTCGTAATAGTCGCTACCCATGATATAAGCATTGCTGATTTCGCTGCCTTTGCCAATGCGGGTACGGATGCCCACTACCACTCTTTCCAGTTTGTTTGCCATAATAATACAACCATCCGCGATCATTGTTTTCTCCATATGGCCGGAAATTTTTGTAGGCGGCAACATACGGGCGCGGGAGTAAATGGTTTGCGACTCATCAAAAAGGTTAAATAAAGGGATTTCATCGGTGAGACCGATATTGGCTTCGAAGAAAGACTGGATATTACCGATATCTGTCCAGTAGCCCTCATATTGATAACTGTATATACGGCGTTTGTTTTCGATGGCCTGCGGGATAAGCTGTTTACCAAAGTCCGCCGCTTCCGGTTGTGCATTCAGCATATCGAACAGCACCTGGCGGCTGAAGATATAAATACCCATGCTGGCGAGGTATACCCGGCCTTCTTTCTGCATTTCCTCGCTTACTTCCGATGCCCATGGAGGCAGCACGGCCTGCGAAGGTTTTTCTGTAAAGGAAACGATGGCGCCTTCTTCATTTTCCTTTAAAATACCAAAATCAGAAGCATCCCTGGCGCTTACGGGAATAGTGGCAATAGAGATTTCCGCACCGGTGTCGATATGGTGCTTTATCATCTTCCTGAAATCCATCTGGTACAACTGGTCACCGGATAAAATGAGTATATATTCAAACTCAAAGTTCTCCATGTGGTGAAGGCATTGTCTTACGGCATCTGCTGTTCCCTGGTACCAGGTGGGGTTATCGGGGGTTTGCTCCGCTGCCAGTATATCCACAAACCCCTTATCAAAGTTGCTGAAGTGATAGGTGTTTTTAATATGCTTGTTCAGGGAAGCGGAATTGAACTGCGTTAATACAAAGATGCGGTTCAGCTCTGCGTTCAAACAATTGGAGATAGGAATATCCACCAGTCTGTATTTACCTGCCAGGGGCACCGCTGGCTTGGAGCGGCGACGGGTAAGCGGATACAGGCGGGTGCCGGCCCCTCCTCCGAGAATAATGGATATTACATCGTTCGTCATAATGGGAATTGGTTTTAGAAGGTCATCACTCAATTATTCTTTACTATTTCATACTCCTGTACATGTCCAGGTACCGCTGTGCGGAACTGTCCCAGGAATTATCAATGTTCATGCCTCTTAGCCGTACTTCGTCCAGGTGTTTGGAGTCGCGGTACAACTCGATGGCGCGCTTTACGGAGTAACAAACATCCCAAACGCTGGCCTGGTTAAAGCGGATGCCTACGCCATCCTTGTCGCCGAAGTCGATGACCGTGTCTTTCAGGCCGCCGGTACTACGCACTACCGGAACGGTTCCATAACGCAGGGCATACATCTGGTTAAGGCCGCAGGGTTCCACCCTGGAGGGCATCAACAGGAAATCGCTGCCGGCATATATCTGGTGGGATAACGATTCATCGTACCCGATATGTACATTAAAGCCGTAGCTTACCACGGCGCGGGTTTGTTGCAATGACCATTCAATATGGGGCTCCCCGCTCCCCAATACGAGGAAATTTACTTCTCCTGCCAGTTCATGCAGGGTTCTGCCAATAATTTCCGGCAGGAGGTCAGCGCCTTTATCGCCTACCAGGCGGCCTATAAAGGAGATCAGCGGTAAGGAAGCGTCCAGCCCGAAGCGTTCGCACAGGTGCTGTTTATTCTCCTTTTTCCCGGTACTTACCGTATCTGTGTCATAATTGAGCGATAACATCCGGTCGGTGGAAGGATCCCATACAGCGTTATCGATCCCGTTCAGGATGCCCACCATTTTGGCCCTTTCCTGGTTGATGAGCGCTTCCAGGCCGTTGGCATTGGCATACAGTTCCTCCAGGTAGCCGGGCGATACGGTAGTAACGCGCCAAACACATTTAATGGCGGATGCCAGCGGGTTAATGGCCCCGCCCCAATCCAGCATACCGGATTTCCACAGGTCGAAAGACGGGATCAGGTATAGTTTATCCCAGCCAAACTGGCCCTGGTACTGTGCATTATGAATGGTAAGCGCCGTAGGAATGCTCTTCAGCCGCTCATATTTATAACCATAATTAAGCAGGAACGGGATTAACCCCGTGTGATGATCGTGGCAGTGGATCACGTCCGGCTGGTGCTGCCATTCGTTGATCCAGTCCAGTACTGCGATCTGGAAGGCCAGGAACCGCTCTGTATCGTTGGGATAGCCGTAAACGCCGGGGGTATCCAGCAAACCGGGGATGTCTACCAGGTACAGGTCGACCCCCAGCTCGTTGCTGCGCTCCTTTATCACGTTAAAGTGGTACCAGTTGTGCCCCAGCCACATTCCGGCCTGGTGTACCACATCAAATTCATGGGTGTGGTAATATTTATTCCTGTAGGCCGGTATCACTACTTTGGCAAAATTGCCTAACTGGTGCTGGTATTTGGGCAATGCCCCTACCACATCACCTAGTCCACCTACTTTGGCTACCGGGTAACATTCCGCGCTGACGTGTAAAATCTCCATGCTGTTAAGTTGATAATTTAAGTTAAACTGGAAAAACAAGAAAACAAAGACTTCGCTGTGATTTTTTATGATTATTCTTATAATCCCCTCCGGTGATCACAGGAGCCGTTGTGATCCTTTATATTTGTAACAGCAATTGTTATGTGTTTCACCTCTAAATGCTGAATGCTCATGGATTTTGGCCGTGTTCCCGAAGATATGCTCATGGACATTGATTTTAAGTTGCCTGCAGAACCTGTTTTCAACAAGAAGGTACTGAAAGGTAAACCCGTGAAAAAACCGCAGGCCTGGCTGGGATGCGCCAAATGGGGCCGGAAAGAGTGGATCGGGAAAATATATCCCAAAGGCACGAAAGAATCCGCCTTCCTGGGCGAATATGTAAAACATTTCAACAGCATTGAGCTGAACGCCACCCATTACCAGATCTATGGCCCCGAAACCATTTCCAAATGGGATGAAAAAGCAAAGGGCATGGACTTTAAATTCTGCCCCAAAGTGCCACAGGCCATCAGCCATTTCAGCAACCTGGTAAGCTCCGGACCTAAAACCACCGCCTTCCTGGAAGGGGTACTGGCCTTTGGTAAACACCTGGGGCCCATCTTTTTACAATTGAGTGATAAATATGGCCCGGCCAAACGGGAATACCTATACGAATATCTCGCTTCTTTGCCCACCGACCTCCAATTTTTCGTGGAATTGCGCCATAAAGAATGGTATGAGAACGAAGCCATACGGCTGGAATTATACGAAAAGCTGAACAAACTCAATGTGGGCCTCATTATTACCGATACCGCCGGCAGACGGGATGTTGCGCATATGCACCTTACCATCCCGAAAGTGTTTATCCGCTTTGTAGGCAACAGCCTGCATCCAACGGATTACACCCGGATCGACGATTGGGCCAACCGCATCAAATACTGGCTGGACAATGGTTTGAAGGAGCTGTACTTTTTTATGCATATGCACGATGAAGCCACCTCGCCGGAACTGGCCGTGTATCTTATCGACAAGCTGGAAGCCGTTTGCGGGATAGACGTAAAAAAGCCTCAATTTGTAAAAGAATAGCGCTTTTTTTTACGAATACATTACAAGTGGTGAAAAAGACGGACTGAAATATTAATTTCGCCCTCTCAAAACAGGATTTTACCATGATGCGCGACAAGCTGAAACAATTAGCCGGGAAACTGGAAGGCACGCTTTATACAGACGATACCATGCGGACACTTTATGCCACCGATGCATCGGCATACCGTGAAATACCGCTGGCAGTAGCTATTCCGCAGCATATCGACGATCTTAAAACACTGATCAGTTTTGCGCGTGAAAATAAAACATCCCTGATACCCCGTACCGCCGGTACTTCGCTGGCCGGGCAGGTAGTGGGAAACGGCATCATCACCGACGTGTCACGCACTTTCACTAAAATACTGGAATTTAATAAAGAAGAAGGATGGGTACGTGTTCAACCCGGCGTGATCCGCGATGAACTGAACATGTTCCTGAAACCGCATGGGTTTTATTTTGGCCCGGAAACCTCCACCGCCAACCGCGCCATGATTGGCGGTATGGTGGGCAACAACTCCTGCGGCTCCAACTCGGTGGTATACGGCAGCACCCGCGAGCACCTGCTGGAAGTAAAAGCCCTGCTCAGCAACGGCGAAGAAGTGACCTTCGGCAGCATGGATGCGGAAACCTTTCACCGGAAATGCGAAGGCCCCGATACTCTGGAAACCCGGATCTACAAACAGATCCGCACCAGTTTGAGCAACCACAGCCACCAGGAAGAGATCCGGAAACAATTCCCGAAAAAAAGCATCCCCCGCCGCAATACCGGCTATGCCGTGGATATGTTGCTGGAAACAAGCCCTTTTACCGCCGGTACGGAAGACTTTAACTTCTGCAAACTGATTGCCGGCTCCGAAGGGACCCTGGCTTTTCTTACAGAAATCAAACTGCATGTAGATCCGCTCCCTCCAAAGGAAACCGGCCTGCTCTGCATACATTTTAATAATATAGATGAATCCCTGCGGGCCAATGTGCTGGTGATGGACTACAAGCCCAGCGCCAGTGAGTTGATTGACCACTACATCCTGGAATGCACCAAAGACAATATTGAACAAAGCAAGAACCGCTTCTTTGTACAAGGCGATCCCGGCGCTATCCTCGTGGTGGAATTTTGCCGTAACACCCGTGAAGAGGTCACCGAAATTGCCGGCCGGCTGGAAGCCACCCTGCGCGCGGCCGGACTGGGATATCATTTTCCCCTGCTGTTTGGCAACGACACCAAAAAGATATGGGCGCTACGCAAGGCCGGCCTGGGTTTGCTCAGCAACCTCCCCGGCGACGAAAAGGCCGTGCCGGTAATTGAAGATACCGCCGTGGCCGTGGAAGACCTCCCGGACTTTATCCGCGACTTCAACGATATACTGGCACAATACAAACTATACGCGGTACACTATGCACATGCGGGCAGTGGTGAGATCCACCTCCGTCCCATCATCAACCTGAAAACAGCAGAAGGAAATTTACTGTTCCGTAAGATCGCGGAAGAAATTGCCACCCTCGTAAAAAAATACCATGGCTCCCTCAGCGGTGAACATGGCGATGGCAGGCTGAGAGGCGAGTTTATTAAGCAGATGGTGGGCGACAAAAACTATGAACTGCTGCGGCAGATCAAATATACCTGGGACCCTGAAAACATTTTCAATCCCAACAAAATTGTAGACACGCCATCCATGAACACGATGTTGCGCTATACACCAGGGCAGAAAGCACCGGAACTGAAAACCATTTTTCATTTCCCGGAGCAAACCATGCTGCAACATGCAGAGCAATGCAACGGTTCCGGCGATTGCCGCAAAACACAGCTCAGCGGCGGTACCATGTGCCCCAGCTACATGGCCACCCGCAATGAAAAAGATACTACCCGCGCCAGGGCCAATATCCTCCGCGAGTTCCTCACCAACAGCACCAAAGAAAACCGCTTCGACCATAAAGAAATTTA
>JBCNPS010000418.1:0-6817 GCA_039593235.1 Chitinophaga sp.
GGAGCCTTGTGGCTGCAGAATATTCTAATGGCGAAGTACAGTATAAAAACCCGGATGAAATCGGCTGCTTGTATGACCACCCGAAAAAACAGTAGTGATAAAAGCTGTTTTTGCGAAATACATATGCGCTCCCCTTACAGTATCATATACACCAAACAGGTAACCATTATACCAGGAATTGGCCACCATCATCATGGCAAAATAAAACAACCCTACAGGCAGCAGCAGCAACACCCCTCCTACCCATTTCCCTTTTTCCAGGAGCTCCGGCACAATAACAAAGTTCACCAGCAGGAAGGTGACGTACACCAGCATGATCCGGCCCATGGAGGGCAGCAGGAAATGGATGTAATAATCGAACACCTGGTGGTACCTGGCGAATTTATCGCCATAAATACGCTGCAGCTCAAATACATTGTAAATAATGCTGGGATAAAGGGTCGAAAACATCAGCAACACAAAAATGGCTGTCACGATGCCAAATTCAATCTTCTTAAATTGATTCATAAGGTTGATGTATTTACGGCAATAATAGCAATTGTTGACATGCAGCAGGGGCAAAATGGGATGAAAGTGGTGTAATACGGTATGAAATCGGGTTTGAGCCGGAATAGCCGGCGGTTAAACACCTGGTTTCAATCGCTGTAGCAGTTGGAAAGAAGTAGGCGGAAGCTGCAGGTATTAGTGTCGGTTTGACAGGGATAATTATAATAAATCGACAATGTTTATTATTTTCATCGCCTTAACACGCCCGATATGAGCACTTCCAACAGACGTAAATTTTTAGGAACCGCAGCAGCGCTTGCCGCCGGTACTGCCGCTGCCGCAGCAATCCCCTCAACAAATATGGAAAAGAAATACCCGATTGTGCATCACGTATTCTTCTGGCTGAAGAACCCTGATTCCAAAGAAGACCGCGATAAACTGGTAGCGGGCGTAAAAACCCTGGCTAAAATAGAAACTGTTCGCGACCTGCGTGTAGGCGTGGTAGCGAGTACCGAAAAACGCGACGTGGTGGATAACAGCTGGGGCGTATCGGAACTGATCTTTTTCAGCGACCTGGCCGGACAAGCCACCTATCAAACCCACCCCATACACCTGGAGTTTATTAAAAACTGCAGTCACTTATGGGAAAAAGTGATCGTTTATGATGCTGTAGAAGTATAAAAAGATATTATGGCCACAGAATACTGGATGAGCGGGCCGGTAGAAAACATACCGGCATTACTGCAACCCGCTGCGCATGCGCTGTTGCAGGCCAACCTGGAGATCAATAACCTGATGCAGGACTTCCCCGAAGCATTGCTATGGGAGAAGCCGGCAGGACTGGCATCGCCGGGATATCACCTTCAGCATATATGCGGGGTGCTGGACCGGCTGTTTACCTATGCCAGGGCGGAGCAGCTCAGTGAACAGCAGTTCGCCGCCCTGGCCGGTGAAGGTCAGCCTACCGCCACGCTCCACCAGTTACTGGATCATTTCGATGCGCAGGTACATAAAGCATTGATGCAATTATCCGGCACCCCGGAAACGTCCCTGACAGATTTCCGGGGCGTGGGCCGTAAGCAACTTCCCTCCACCGTGCTGGGATTATTATTCCATGCAGCAGAACATACCATGCGGCATACCGGGCAACTGCTGGTTACTACCAAAGTACTGCTGGCCGCCCAACAAGCTCCGTGAGCCCTTACCCTTCATGTAAATCCGGATTTTTTTAATCCGTAAAACTATAAATTAGCCCGATGAAACGCTTCCTCCTCCTTTCCCTCGTGTTGGGTTGTTATACCGGCATGCAGGCACAGCAAACGCAGAAACCGCCATTACATGGTAAAAACTGGATGGCCGTAACCGGCAAACCATTGGCCGCCACTGCCGGCGCCATGATTTTCCAACAGCATGGCAATGCCGTGGATGCCGCCTGCGCCATGCTGGCCGCCACCTGTACCATGTGGGATGTGCTGAGCTGGGGCGGGGAAACGCAAGCGCTGATCTACAATCCTACAAACGGGAAAGTAATTGCCATCAACGCGCTGGGTGTTGCCCCTACAGGCGCTACACCGGCTTTCTATAAAGGAAAGGGATATGACTTCCCTCCTGAATATGGGCCCCTGGCAGCCGTAACACCAGGAACCGCCGGGGGATTGTGCTATATGCTGGCGGAATACGGTACCATGAGCTTAAAACAGGTGCTGGCACCCGCTATGGAAATGGCCGCCGGTTACCCTATAGAAGCACAAACCGCCAACAGTATTGAACGCGGGAAAAAATATATTAACCAGTGGCCTTACAGCAAAGCCGTTTTCCTTACCCATCCCGGGGAAAAAAGAGAAGCCCCGGAAGCCGGTGAAATTTTTGTGCAGAAAGACCTGCTGGCTACCCTCACCAAAATGGTAGAAGCAGAACAGGAAGCGCTGCGTAAACATAAAAGCCGGAAAGAAGCTATTATGGCGGCCTACGACCGGTTTTACAAAGGGGATATTGCCAAAGAATTTGTACGCGGCTGCCAGGAACAGGGCGGTTTGATCACCATGGAAGACCTGGCCCGCTGGAAACCGGTGGAAGAAGAGCCCCTGCATATCAATTACAAAGGCATAGAAGTGTATAAGCTGCAGGAATGGACGCAAGGCCCTATGCTGTTGCAAAGCCTGAATATCCTGGAGAATTTCGACCTGAAATCAATGGGATATAATTCCACCAAATATATCCATACATTATACCAAACCATGAACCTTACTTTCGCGGACCGTGATTTTTATTATGGTGATCCTGTGTTCAATACCAATCCTGCTATTAAAGGGTTACTGAGCAAGGAATATGCAAAGGCAAGGGCAAAACAGATCCATCTTACGCAAAATGATGCGGCTGCAGGTCCGGGCGATCCGTATCCCTTCATGGGCAAAACCAATCCTTACCTGCACCTGTTACAGGAGCGGAGATTGCTGCAGGATACCACCAGCGGCCGCAAGCCCGGTGGCTTTGTGCCTAAACATGATGCTACCATGGTGTTGCCGCAGAACGATGCAAAGCAGGGATATGCCACCAATGTGATGCCTGCCAACAGCAATGCAAACCAGATATACTCAGCCAACACTATATGGGCCAACAGCGATGCAAACCACACAGATGCTACTAACGTAATGCTGCAAAACAGCGATGCAAGCCAGGTATACCCAACCAACACCATATCGGCAAACAGCAATGCTGCTAATGTAATGCTGCCAAACAGCGACATTAACCAGCTGTATGCCGCCAATACCCCGGACAGCGCTTATATGGACCGGCTGTGGCGCGGCACCACCAGCGTGGAAGCGGCGGATAAAGACGGATGGGTAGTATCTATCACGCCCAGCGGTGGCTGGCTTCCCGCCTGTATTGCCGGTAAAACAGGCATCGGCATGAGCCAGCGTGCACAAAGTTTTGTACTGGATTCAGCCATCTGTCCTTTTAATGTGATTGCTCCCGGCAAACGCCCGCGGGTAACGCTAACGCCTTCCATGGCTCTGAAAGACGGCAAACCTTTCCTTGCTTTCGGCGTGCAGGGCGGCGATACGCAGGACCAGAACCTGTTGCAGTTTTTCCTGAATGTAGTGGAATTTGGAATGACCGTACAGCAGGCCTCCGAAGCAGCGAATATTAATACCAACCAGTTGTGGTTATCGTTAGGCGGTACTACTATCCGGGACAGGGAGCCCCGCCCGGGAAGCATCCTGCTTAATAACAACACCACCGAACAAACGCGGAAAGCCCTGGAGCAAATGGGTTACCATCTTACCTTTGGAGAGCGTACCAGCGGCCCCATAAACGCCATTTACATAGATCGTAAGCATGGCAGTTTATGGGGCGGCAGCAGTAATCATGGTGAGGATTATGGCATAGGATGGTAAGGGAATTACAGCTTCTATGAAGATGGAATCCCCGATTTACTCCCTGGTCCATATTTCATGAATGGGATCCCCTTTTGAGCTTTTGCCACTATGATCCCAGTTGTTGCCATTTACACCGCCTTTAAAAGACAGTGATGCACCTACGCGGGAACTATCGCGTGAAAAGAACTCTATTTTTTCTGTGTAAGTGCCGTTTTCAAAAGTATAGGTTCCTCCGCCGGAGCCAAAGAACTCCCCTGTTTCCTGGTTAATGGCCACCCATTGAAAGCGGGTAGCTGTAAGGATCTTCATGGTACGCCTGGCGCCGTTGGGAATAGCTGTCATTTTACCATCCCTTTCCCGCGAAGTGATTTGCCAGCTGCCGGCAAGCGGACCATCTCCATCGTCGATACGGGTCCATTCCTGTTTTTTGCCGCCAGGGCTGTTGGTGATCAGCTGCCCGTTTTCCATGCCTACGGGTACAGTGCTGTTTTGCCCTACCTGCGATGCATTGGCAGTATTAAAATGGATGGTTACATCCACCTGTGCATCGCCGGCCTGTTTCCAGGAACCGCCATATGAGCTGATGAAACGCTGACTATCATAGTCCGTAACGGTGAACCAGGTGGAGGTAATGAGTAACACGCTGGTTACCTCTCCCGAGGTGGATTTCCAGGCGCCAATTGGTGAGTCTTCCGCCCTGAGAATACCCAGGAAGGAACAGCATAACGTAAATAACAGGAGTAGTTTTTTCATAACGTAACATTTGTTTTCTTAAGATAAGGAAACAAACGCAGTAATTAAGCGGGTTCACCCAGTTTGGGTAGGTGGGAAATATATGGCTGGCAGGTAGCGCCTATTGACGGGATGCTTTGGGAGATGCTTTGGGGGTGCTTTGGGGATGCTTTGAGGATGCATTTGGGGGATGCATTTGGGATGACTGGAAAATGCTTTGGAAATGCACTGGGACATGCTTTGAATATGATTTGGGAATGCCTGGGAAATACTAACGGCATGCAGTAAAGGTGGACTTGATGCGGGGATGATATTTATTACAGTTGGAAACGGAACAATGATTTTTTATGTATAGATCTCTTCGTTTGTGATATCATTACCTTGGTGCCATTACATAATGTATCCTTGTTTCCTGCAAAAATGTTATCTAAAAATAGCATTCCTTTTATTATTTATAAAGATGCTGATCCTGGATATAATCGATGCCATGTTTTTTGAGATAAGCAACTCCCCATTTACTGACGAACTCATAGAGAGGGCCGAGTGATTTTCCTTCTGCTGTTAAGAAGTATTCCACGCGATATGGTTTGGCGGAGAGGATATTTTTTTCGATCAGTTTATCGCGTTCCAGTTCTTTCAGTTGCTGGCTGAGCATTTTTTCAGAGATACCCGGCAGGTTATCCCTGATTTCAGCGTAGCTTCTTTTTGTAAAATAATGCAGGTGGAACAGGATCAGCAGTTTCCATTTACCGCCAATAAATCCGAGTGTTACGTCTACCGGGCAGGTATATGTTTTATCGTTCAGTTTAATCATAAATAATAGTGTAACGCTGCTATGCCTCTTCCAATACCTGTTTCAGAATATTCAGGTAGCCGATATGCTGTTCCGCATAGGAGCAGCTTTCTGTTAGCTGCGCCCAGGCTATTTGCCGTTCCAGTGCGGTGTTGATCACCGGTTTATTAACGGCTTCAATGATACCTTCGTCTGCCAGTTGTCCGAATCCTGCAGCAATCAATAAAACATCTAATGTAAAAATAAACCGGTAATCATCAAATGCCGGATCTTCTTTCATTTGTATGATCAGGTCCCTGTCCAGCAAGGTTTCATCATAATCTTCAAACGCCATTTCTCCTGTTGATTCGATGGTTTTTTTCAGGTATTCAATGGTGGGTGTGGCAGGATGTTCGCGCCGCCATTCCCGGAACAGGATCAATCCGGTATCTCCTTCATCCGATCCGAAGGGCGCCAGTTGATCGGTTGGGTTCCAGAAGAAGTCTTCCGCTATCAGGGCAACAGCGCGTGCATGTGCACGATGAATATTTATATTACAGGTTTTTCCGCTCATAATAAGATAGGTTGTTTAAAACTAGACTTTACTCCATCCACCAGTATTGGAGCAGGTTTCGATGCTATGCTTTGTATATCTTGCAAATTCCTCTCCAAATAATTCCTGGTACACAACATACCCGATAAATCCTACTATTTCCGCTTCTGCATCGCAAGTAGCTTTTGATGGATTTTCGCTGATCATCTCATAATAATACTTTCCCATTCCCACAATAAAACACCTGCAATAGAGAAAGCCATCATCTGATCCGTCGGTATAGGCATGAATATCTTCCCGGTCGATCTGAAATAATTTCTCTTCCATGATATGATTAAATCCCGTCAGTGCTTCCTTATCCAGTTGCAGCAGGATATCCCGGATATTATTGGTGATAGCGCCGTATACTTCGCCGGTCAGGTCTTCGATCAATATGGCGTCGTTGGTTTTCAATGCCGTATTGCGCATATCCAGTAAGGCCGGTGATGCTGCCCACGCTTCTTCAATAATTTGCCAGAATTTAAACTCAGTCATAAGGTAGAAATTAATGGTCATTAAGAATCAGGTGTAAGATATATCCCGGAAACGCAGTGTAAATGCGTAGTAAAATCAACGGTTGGTGCACCGGCATACCCTGAAAATACGTAATAATTTTCTTTCTTCTCCAACCCTTCATCAAAACTTTCCTCCGGCATAAATTATTTTATTATTAATTCCGGGTCCCCTAAATTTACCTTGTTATTGTTTTCGAGAGGGTACTAAATTTCCAGCTTTGCCAGACATTTCCTTGACTGATGAACGCGATTTGCTGCAAAAGGTTGCCTTGGGTGACGGGGACGCATATACCATCCTGTTCCGGCATTATAGCGGACAGGTGTATGATGTGGCCATGCT
>JBCNPS010000419.1:0-6816 GCA_039593235.1 Chitinophaga sp.
CGCGGGTACTGCCGGTAAGCGTATCCAGGAAGCTATGGCTGAACACTTCGAAAGTCACTTTTTCACTCATGAATTGATTCAGCGCATTATAAGCAGTGAGTTGTTTTACGAGTGTGTTATAGTCTTGATGAATATCATCTACCCGTTCATACACCATGTTATGCAATACCCTTTCAGTATAGGCCACCCATTCTACAATGGTGCGTGGTCGCCGCCTGTCCATGATAGACGACATGAGCACTTCTGCAAAATGACAGAAGCGGATCACATCATGCGCGTCGCTGCCTTCGGTAATATCCAGCGGGAAAAAGCTGTCTTCCCCGAGGCCGTACTCTTCTTCCCCGCTCATACAAATACCAAACATAATCCGTTGAATGCCGTATTGCCAGCTTACAAAATGGGTTTCGTCCTTTTTGTTGCCGTTAATGCCAAAGCGGATATTAGCTGCCTCAATGATGCGGCGGATGAGCACCGGATCGTTCAGGTTAAAGCGTTTGCGGATATAGGAAAAGTCGAGTAGTTGCATCACCGCTTCCGAGGTGAAATTTTCCTCGTTCATGGTGAGGATGGCATGCAGGGCATTAAAGAGATTATCGTTATCGGTGTAGCTTTCATCTGCAATCGTATAGCGGAAAGCATAAGGGGCATTGTTGAACACGGCTTTGATATAGGGTGCATAGGCATCTATATCGCTTACCATTACTACAATGTCGCGGGGCGATAGGGCTTCTTTCCGTTGCGCTACCAGGTGTACCAGGTAGTTGTAAACCACTTCTACTTCGCGGGCAATGGTATAGCAGGCGTTGATAGTGATGGAGCCATCGCGCACATCATGCAGGGTGATTGCCTGCCTGTCGGCAGTGGTGGCTGCTGCGTTGAAAATATCGTGTTGAATTTTATGGAGCAGGCTATCCGGTTTGGGTTCCACGGTATCAATTTCTTCGTAGGCGTTGATGAATGCATCGTAGGCGAAGAAGAGGCCGAAGCTATCCTGTATAACCCGTCCCCAGCCGGTGAGCAGGGCATTGCCGGCTTTGGCGTCCTGTATATCTTTTAATCCTTTCTGCCGCCAGCGGGCTATCTGTTTTTCGTTCCGGTCGTCGAACCAGAACACCACCGGCGATGGGTTAATGATATGAAAATATACGTCTATAAACGAAGATAGTTCATGCAGGATCTTCACGTGGTAGGCCGTGATAATAGACAGCCCGAACAGGTGTACCACCGGCATACGGGCGGCCAGTCCTGATTTCTGGCTGTTGCTGTGCAGGGCATCGAGAATAAAATTCCCTACAATGGTTTTATCGGGCAGGGCGCCGCCGGAGAGTTGTTTTACTTTTACCCACAGCCAGTGCTGCCAACCGGCGGTGGCCAGTTCGGGGGTGTCGGTAAAGGTCCATGCCTGGATCATTTCCGGGCGGTATACCTGGTACTGGTCAAACAGGTCGGCTACTTTTTCCGCCAGTGCCATTCGTTTCAGATCGCTTTCTATTTCGGCTGTGGTGTAATAGGCGGCCACTTTCGGGTATTTGGCAATGAACTCTTCCTGGCCCAGTAGTTTGAATACCAGCCAGCTGAGGTTTTGGGGGGAGAGCACTTCCGAATGCGGTCCGCCCAGTATTACGTACAACTGGTACAGCAGGTCGTTGGGCTTCATGAAGCGGCAATTGGCCGCAATGCCCAGGTGTTCGGCCAGCTGGAGTTTCAGCCAGTTGTTCATCCCTTCCGTTTGGGTAATGATATAGTGAGGCTGGAACACACTGTTGCCTGCGTCGCGGAGGTTTTGCGCCAGCCCGGACGATAAACTGTTCAGTGAGTTCGAAACTTTTAAAAACAATGCCATTGATAGATCCTTTGTTTGCACTCCGCCATTCCCGAAGCAGGTGATTTAATTTGCTGCTGTATCCACTTCCCTGAACCTTGCCGCGATGCCCGAAGCCCTTTCCACGAAGCGTTCTGCCGCCATGAGTATTACCTCCGGCGTTCCCTGTACATACACCTTGTTTTTTGCGCGGCTTACCGCGGTGTACAGCAGTTCCCTGGTGAGAATGGGTACATCGGTGGTATCCGGCAGCAGTACCAGTACTTCTCCAAATTCGGAGCCCTGGCTTTTATGGATGGTCATAGCAAAGGCGGTTTCCGCCTGGGTTAAATAACCTGGCAGCACGGCTTTTAATGCGCCGGTGCTGTCTTCGAACCAGGCCATAAGTACCCCGTTTTCATCTGCACGGATGATGCCGGTATCGCCATTGAACAAGCCATGTTCATAATAGTTACGGGTAAGGATCACCGGCCGGTTTTCATAAAATTCCGTATTGGCGGTGATCAGCTTTTTATCGGATAAATACTTTTCTATTTTTTTATTTACGGCATACAACCCCTGCGGACCTTCCCTTACGGCAGTGAGCACGCGTTGCGCATTGAGCAATTTCAGCGCAGTGGCAATATCTTTTTCTGCAATAAAGCCGGCATAGCCGGCAATGAAGTCCACGAACAATTGTTCCGAAGCCTCCGGGTCAATGATCACCTGTTCATCTGCCGAAGGCGGAAAAAAAGAACTGATCACGGGCACATTATTACTGATAATAGCCTTGCTGAATTTACCGATACCCTTATCGCCGGTGAAACGATGACTGTGTCTTAATTCCACGAGATGCTGGAATAACGGGTGATGATCATCGTTTTGCGCTGCGCTGTCGGGGATCTGCCGGCTTTCTTCCGGAATAAAATCATTGATCAGTTGCCGGCGGCTGTTACTAAAACGGTTCAGGTGTTCCTGTGCCTGGCAGAGGTCACCAAAAAGACTTCCCGCTTCCACGGAGGCCAGCTGGTCTTTGTCGCCCAGCAAAATAAGCCTGGTATCCGGGTGTATGGCATCCAGCAGTTTGGCAAACAGGGCGACATCAATCATGGAGCATTCATCTACGATCACTACATCGTAGTTGAGCGGGTTATCTTTATTATGCCTGAAGTACGGGCTGCCACTGACAGGCTTCAGCAAACGATGTATGGTAGCCGGTTGCAGTGCGCGGAACTTTTCAGTGATATGCGCATCTACATCGATGGCCGTATTACGTAAACTTTCCGCCATACGGGCGGCGGCTTTACCGGTAGGCGCCGCCAGGGCCACTTTCAGCCCGGGATCAGTAGCAAACAGGATGGCCAGTATTTTAGCCACAGTGGTGGTTTTACCGGTACCGGGACCTCCGGTGATGATCGTGAAATTATTCAGCACACCGGTGATGGCGGCTGCCAGCTGCCAATCGGTTGGAGCGTTATTATTGCCGGTAAATAGTTTACTGATAAGTGGTTGCTGTTGTTGCAGCAGGGCAATTCTTTCCGGCAACTGTGTTTTTTCTTTCACCAGGAACTGCCTGATGCGTTGCAGAAAATCTGTTTCGTACCGGAAATAGCGTTGCAGGTATAGCCTGTTCTGGTAAATTACAAAAGGTTGTTTATCGTTGCCATTTGCTCCTACCAACGGGATGTTTTCCAGGGCCTGATTATTTATTTCTATTTTTTGATAAGATTCAGGAAGGTTATTTTTTTCTGCTGCTATTTTATCAAGATGAATGCAAATGTGTCCTTCACTTCCCTTTTTTGATAACAGGTAAGCATACGGTTTTAGCGCCGGGATATCAAAATACTCGGCAAATTGCTGGTGAACATCATTGAGTGTGGGTATGTTTCGCATTCTTACCTGGTCACTTGAAAAGATTAAAGTACAACTTTTTCTGCTTCTGCTGAAACGCTATATATTGCAGGTATTTCCAAACCTATATTTTGTTCCCATGCCAAAGAAATTGGTAACCCTTTGTACTGTTTTTTTATTTGTTTGCCTCCATGTCAGCGCACAGGAAGAACTTTGGAGAAAACCTGGTCAGTTGAAAGCCAATATATCCGTGTTAGGAGTTAATGCAAATTACGAATTGCGGTTGTTAAAATATTCAACGCTTAACCTGGAAGCGGGGGTTAAAATGGGCGTTTTCGTAAATTAGCTGCTTAAACCGTGAGAGATGTCTTCCAGGATAATTAAGCAGGTAATAGTGATGCGCAAAGATCTGAATATGCGCAAGGGAAAAATGATTGCACAGGGCGCGCATGCTTCCATCGCATTCCTGACGAGGCACGCCACCATTAGTGGACATACATTACAAACCAATATCAGGAACCCTGAAGAAGTATCAGAGTGGATGACGAAGGGGTTTACGAAAATCTGTTTGTCGGTAGACTCGGAAGAAGACCTGGACCGGGTATACCAGCAGGCAGTGGACGATGGGCTGAATGCTACGCTGATCACCGACTCGGGGCTAACTGAATTTGGCGGTGTGCCTACCAAAACCTGTTGCGCTATCGGACCTAATTTAAACGAGGAAATAGACCGGATCACGAAAGACCTGAAGTTACTTTAGTCCTCGTCGCCTACCACATCGGTTTCTACTACCCTGCCTACCTGCCCGTCTTCCAGCCGTACTTTAATACCGCGGGAATGATAGGCCGCGGAGGTGAGCAGATCCTTTACGATGCCATAGGTTTTTTTACCGCTGCGTTGATCTTTTTTCAGGATGATGGCCACTTCCAGCCCAGGGTAAATATCTTTTCTGTATTGTCCGTCCATAAGTGCAAAGCTACTGTTTTTCCGAAAAATATTTTTTTAAGGAAGATGGTTATACCTGTATAAATAAAAAAGGCGGATCATTGTATGACCCACCTTTTTTATTTAGAGATAAAAATCTGGCGCAACTGATCTATCAGCATACCATTTCCGCTTACGCTGATGTTGCTGATCTTTTCCGCGATTTTTTCCACGTACTCCATTTCCTTCAGCTTAAACAGCATAGGATTGTCTTCCATCAGCTTTGCGGTATTCAGCAAGCTCCTGGTGCTGGCGGTTTCTTCCCGGCGCATGATGATATTGGCCTGTGCCTTCTTTTCGGCTACCAGTACCTGGTTCATGATGTCCTTTACATCGCCTGGCAGGATGATATCCCGGATACCGAAGCCGGTTACGCTAGTACCGAGAGCTTCCGCTTTTGCGGTGACAGCCTTTAAAATGGCAGGTGCCAGGGTATCTTTCTTTTCCAGCAATTCATCGAAGTTCAGGGCGGCGATGTATTCTCTCAAAGCCAGCTGGAACAATACGTACAGCTGCCGTTCGTATTCCTTGTTTTGCAACACGGCCTTATTGATATCCGTTACACGGTACTGTGCCCATGCGTTTACCCGCAGTGCTGCTTTGTCTTTGGTCAGGATTTCCTGTCCGTTCACTTCCACCTGCAGCTGGCGGGTATCTACCTTACTAACGGTGATGGTGATATTATTCTTCCACCAGCAATAAACGCCGGTATACAGGGTCATGGCATACTTACCATCTACCAGCATGATGGCCTGTTCGTAGTTTTCCACGCTGAAAGTTCTTACGTAAGGTGCTACCAGCCGGTGGCACAAGGTAGACCGGTCTATATTTTCAGTGATCGCTATTTTAGAGATATCTGCACGAACAAACTTGTTGTCGATGATATTTTTCCAGAACGCATAGCGGCCGGCGGTCAATACCTGCTTCAGCAAGCCGTTTTCGTAGTGCAGCACAATTTCGGTTTCTTTTACTTCCACCACCTGCAGTGCGTTTACCACATCTGCATCCTGCAGGAGGATGTTCAGTTCTACCGGTGCGATGAATGGCTTATTGATGTCGTAGATGGTTACATCCTCGTTGATCAGCCAGTGGCGGCCTACCTGCAGCATTCGCTGGTATACGCCGTTCTTGAATACCAAACCTCTTTCGTAGGCGTTGATGGTTACTCTTTTCATTTTCTTTCATTTTGGGGTGTTGATAATAAAGCCAGCGCTGCTGTCCGGATGGTGAACACGGAAACAGGTGCATACCGGTACTCATGCATCAGTTAGGGCGGAAGTGCTAAGTGATGGTAAGGAACCGGTGTATTCCCTGTTTGCGGGTGTTTCCCCTCCTGCCGATATCATCCTTTTGATGAAGCGGCGGGGCAGTGAGCCCTGGCTTTGTTTGTTGTGTTAAAGGATTTTCAGTCCTTCTGATTTTAATCTCCCTATGAGATTGTCTATTGCTCTACCAGATGAGCTACCGTTTTTCAAGGACGGAAAGGATTCGAACCTCTTACCCACAGACTATGTGTGTGCGGGAACCCTGTTTTGCAGCAACAGCATACAGTTCGTTATTACGACTGCACTGCGGAGTGGTATGATACTCCTGCCCGGGTTGCTGAAAGGCAGTTGTTCCCGTCTTCCTGTTAAGGAAGCTCTTTTGGCAAATTTGCCTTGTGGATGAAGCAGGAGTCGAACCTGCACGGGCGGTGCTTCAAACCGCTGCTCTACCATTGGAGCTATTCATCCTGTTTGTTGGTGTGAGTAGCAGGATTCGAACCTGCTAAGCCAGTCAAGGCGATGGTTTTACAGACCATTGCGACACTCCCGCTTCGCCGTACTCACTTTGGGGTTTAGGTGTTTTTGGGATTATGATGGGTGCAGGCGGGGTTCGAACCCTGATCTTCCGGTTCACAGCCGGATATTCTGCCCTTGAACTACAAGCACCATATTTTAGTAACCCTGACTGGACTCGAACCAATAACTTTCTGCTCCAAATGCAGACGCGCTAACCATTGCGCCACAGGGCTGTTTTTGAGTAGTCCGGATTGGATTTGAACCAATAGCCGGCTGCGTATAAGGCAGGCGCTCTAACCATTGAGCTACCGGACTTTGCTGTGCAGGCATAAAAAAAACCGGGCGTTCAGCACAACCGGTTTCTACGTATATACATAAGCGTTACTTATGTTCGCCGAC
>JBCNPS010000042.1:0-22106 GCA_039593235.1 Chitinophaga sp.
TAAACGATAGCTTATTATAGTGTTCTATATTTTTGTCACTTTTAAGCCGCTCAAAATACCGGTAAATATTATTCACGGAATATTTTGCTGACCGGGGAAAATCGTTGTTAAGCATTACCAGTTCCAGTACGTTTTCCGCTTCGAAGCCCTGTCGGTACGTTTTCAGGTAAAGCTCATAACCGCCCAGCGATAGTAATAAGTGTTGCCAGTAAGAGGTGTCTGTAAGCAGATCGGGATTGTTTGAGATGGAGATGAATTTGATATCGAGAATATCGATTGACTGAATACTTCTTTCGAGGTATTTACCGATGCTCATAAAGCTTCTGCTTTCCCCCCTTTCCATGATACTGCCTGCGGTGCCATAATATAGCATTACCTGTTTAATAAGAATGTCAAGGGCTGTTACGGGGTCGTCTTTTTGCACATACCATAGCAACTTTGGATCTTTCACAGTATGATAATATTCATTGAGGCATTGCCACAGGTCTTTGGCGATATGTTCCTGTACGCTCCTGGCATTTTCACGGGCAAGTGTGATCATGTTGATAACGGAGTTGGGATTGTCGCGGTTAAAGAGCAGGTACTCGATCACCGATCTGCTGTCATTTTTGATAGATGAAATTTCGGCTTCATCGCCGCCGGAGGAAATACGTATCACCGGTGTCCATGTAAATTCCTGGATGGTGTCTTGTGAGGAGGCGTAGTTTATTTTCAACATTCTTAAAATGCCGTCGCTTCTTTCTACATACCGGCTCAACCAATATAAACTGGAGGCTACTCTGCTTAACATAGGCGTTTGTTTTTGTTTATGATGCCAGTACCCAGGTGTCTTTACTGCCGCCGCCCTGGGAGCTGTTTACTACAAGGGAGCCTTCTTTCAGCGCTACCCTGGTTAATCCGCCGGGAACGATAGAAATGCCATCGGGCCCTGCAAGGGCATAAGGCCGGAGGTCTACCCGGCGTGGTTGCAACATGCCATCCAGGTAACAGGGAGCGGTGGAAAGACTGATAGTGGGTTGGGCAATGAAATTGCGGGGGTCTTTCAGTATTTCTTTTTTATAATTTTCGATGTCGGATTCAGAAGCGGCATGCCCCATCAGCATCCCATAGCCACCGCTTTCATTGGTTTTTTTGATGACCATTTTATGCATGTTGCGGAAAACGTATTCCTTATGTTCGGGGTTGCCTAAGCTGTAGGTGGGTACATTTTTCAGTAGGGGTGTTTCGTTCAGGTAATACCTGATCATATCCGGCACGTAGCTGTATACGGCTTTATCGTCTGCCACGCCGTTGCCGGTAGCATTAATGATGGCTACATTGCCTTTGCGGTAGGCGCTCATCAGGCCTGCAACACCGAGTACGCTTTTGGGATTGAATACCAGCGGATCAATATATTCATCGTCTACCCGGCGGTAGATCACATCCACCTGTTGCAGGCCCGTGGTGGTTTTCATGTATACTTTCTGATCGCGCACCACCAGGTCGCGGCCTTCCACCAGTTCCACACCCATAAGGCGGGCAAGGGTAGTGTGCTCGTAATAGGCGGAATTATACATGCCGGGGCTTAGTAACACAATGGTGGGATTGGACACCGCCCGGGGTGAGAGCGACAGCAGATTTTTATATAGAATGGAGGGATACTCTGTTACACTGCGCACTTTACACTGTGGCAGCAGATCAGGGAAAAGCCGTTTCGTGATCTCGCGGTTTTCCAACATATAGCTTACCCCGGAAGGGGTCCGGAGGTTATCTTCCAGCACATAAAAGGTGCCGTCGTAATCCCGTATCAGGTCGATGCCGGCAATATGAATATAAATATCGTATGGAACATTCAGCTGGTGCATTTCCCGAAGGAAATGAGGACAGGAGTAAATAAGGGAGGCAGGGATCACACCATCGCGGATAATAAACTGGTTGCTATAAACATCTTTCAGAAAAAGATTAAGGGCTTTCAACCGCTGTTTAATACCTTTTTCAATAAAGGACCATTCTGAGCAGGTAATGATACGGGGAATAATATCAAATGGAAAGATCTTTTCAATCCCTTCCCCGCTGTCGTACACCGTAAAAGTGATTCCCTGGCTCATAAACAGGCGCTTGGCCAGTTCCTCTTTCTTATTGAGGTCGTTCGCAGATTCATTCTCCAGGTAGCCGATAATCCGGTGGTATTGTTCCCTGAGCTGATTATCGGCAATGTACATCTCATCCCAGGTATTGGAGATGTGATCATAGCGGTTGAGGTTTATAGTATTCATTATTATAATATTTTAATTATTTCATGGGTGGCTAGTTGTTTTTGTATAATTTATGAATAAAATACTAATTATAGTAAGATGATATTGTTTATTTTTCTTTTTTGGTATTATTTTATAACATTATTTTAAATTATAATATTAATGAAAACGAAAAAAATCCGTATTAACAAACCTTAAAAGTTAAGCCTGTTTATTCATCGGGAATTATGTATATTTTGCTACCGTACCTGTTTTAGCCATTAAGATGAACTGGAAGATCACAACCCTGTCAACCACTCAATTTAACCACAAAGAAATAAGTAATTTCATGATGAGAACACCACTATTACTGGTCACTGCCTTGTTATGCAGTCTTACCCCGTTACAGGCACAAACCGGTTATAAAATGAAACCTGTTGCCATTCAATCCCGGTGGGCGAAACTCGTAAGCCCTCAAAATGCATTGACCGCTTATCCGCGGCCCCAGCTGGAGCGGAAGAACTGGCAAAACCTCAACGGCCTCTGGGAATATGCCATCACTGCAGCGGGCGAACCGGCGCCCTATAATTTCGACGGGCAGATACTTGTGCCCTATCCGTTAGAATCAGCATTGTCGGGCGTAAAGAAAACGCTGCTCCCGGAACAGCGTCTCTGGTACCGCCGCAAACTTGATATTAACCAGGCGGCGGGAGAGAGAACGCTCCTGCACTTCGGGGCGGTGGACTGGCAAAGCAAAGTATACCTCAACGGAAAGGAAGTGGGAGCTCACACCGGCGGCTATACGTCGTTTACCATTGACATCACCAACTCGGTAAAGAACGGCGAAAACATCCTTGTACTGAATATCTATGATCCGTCTGACAGGGGCATAGGGCCTTCCGGTAAGCAGGTACTGAACCCTGCCAACATTTATTATACCCCCAGTTCGGGTATCTGGCAAACGGTATGGCTGGAAAAGGTGCCCACCAATTATATTTCAGGGCTGAACTTCACACCGGATATCGATCAGCAATTACTTACCCTTACAGTAAATGCGCCTGCAGGATACATGGTAGAAGCGGTAGCTTCCGCCAACGGCAAAACTGCCGGTAAAGTAAAAGGTAAGACCGGCGCCCCATTACAGCTGAAGATAGATAACCCTGTTTTGTGGTCGCCGGGAAACCCTTTCCTGTACGATCTTTCCGTGAAGCTGCTGAAAGGAAGTACAGTAACCGACGAAGTGAAAAGTTATTTCGGTATGCGTAAGGTATCCATCGCCAAAGATGAAAAAGGAACAGACCGCATTTTCCTCAATAACAAGCCTTACTTCAACCTTGGCACCCTGGACCAGGGTTTCTGGCCCGATGGCCTCTACACGGCGCCCACCGATGAAGCGCTGGCATTCGATATCAAAGCCATCAAGGCAATGGGTTTTAACACCATCCGTAAACATATTAAAGTAGAACCGGACCGCTGGTACTACTGGGCAGATAAACTGGGCATGCTGGTATGGCAGGATATGGTGAGTCCCAACCACAGTTTGCCGGAAGGGGCCAAAGCAGCCTTTGAACAGCAATGTAAAGAAACGCTGGCACAGCTGCATAATTACCCCTGCATAACTACCTGGGTACTGTTCAACGAAAAATGGGGGCAGTTCGATCAACAACGCTTAACAGAATGGATCAAGCGCAGCGACCCGTCCCGCCTGGTGAATGGCCACTCCGGGGAATACCTCTACGTAAACGAAAAGCTCCGTAGCCCCAGCCCGAATGCATATATCAGTGCCGACCTCACCGATGTACACAGCTACCCCAATCCCATGAACGCCATAAAGATGCCGGGGAAAGCCCGTGTGCTGGGCGAGTTCGGCGGTATTGGCGTATTCATTCCCGATCACCAGTGGAATACCAACACCGCATGGGGATACATCCAGGAAAAGCCCGGTGCGCTGAAATCAAAGTATACCATTATGAACCAGCATTTGCAGCTGTTGGAGCGGCAGGGCCTATCTGCCAGCATCTATACCCAACCTTTTGATGTGGAAGGAGAACAAAATGGCCTGCTTACCTACGACCGGGAAGTAGTGAAAATTCCGTTTGCGGAAATGAGGAAGATCCATGCGCCACTGAATAAAGACATGGGCGCTATCCCGGAAGTAGCTGCACAGGACGCTGATCTTACAGAACCCGGCGCTATCTACAGCGCTATGTTGCAGGAGTATATTGATGGTAAAAAGGATCCGGAGTTCCTGAGAAAACTCGCCATGATGGCAGTACAATCGGGCGATAAAGATGGCGCCGCCCTGGCCGGCGCCGATTACTTCGCGGTGATGAAACAACCCTATTCAGAAGAGGATCTCCGTTACGTGATGCAGGTAACCGGCAGCACCCGCGATACCGGCTTCTTCATCATCCGCAATAACATGGAAGCTATCGATAAAGCAATGGGCGCAAGACAAGCCGCCGTAAAAATGATGAACCTCATTTACCAGGACCTGATAGCGCCTTCCGTACCCGAAAATGGCGCCAACCCCGACTGGGACGCCATTTATACCACAGTAAAACCCTATGGCGCACCAGGAGAGGAAATATACCTGCGGGCAAGAACTATTTATCTCCTCAATAAACAAGACAAAACAGCCTTTAAACCAATAGCCAAAGAATACCTCGATAAATACGGGCAGTTCGTAAAGCTCGATGAAAAGAAAAAGATAGAGGCGTTTATGAATTAAGCGGATTTTGTCTGACTCCGGATTAAACTGATTACACTGATTACGCTGATTTGATTACTTTGGATTTTAAATGATTCGGGGAGATAGAAGCGGATAACTACCGCGGATTTTGACTTTTCAAAGATTTTGATGATTATATTTTTTACTGGAATTAAATAAAAAGTTCGGGGAGATAAAAAGCGTTATTCGCTTCTATCTCCCCGAATCATTTAAAATCCAAAGTAATCAAATCAGCGTAATCAGTTTAATCCTGAGTCAGACAAATTTGCGTAGATTAACACAAAAATGTGATCGGAACTTTTGTTCATTCTCCTTTTCTTTGTTCCCGGACAGAAAGCGTTCAGAATGGTTAACCCGTTACCCTTAAGCACCTGATAATATAATCTTGTCGTGTTTTCTGTTCTGCCCGGACATTATTCCTGATAAATAAAATCTCATGAAAAAATTACTCCCTGTACTTTTTGTATTCGCTTTTACGGCTGTAAAAGCGCAAACCAATGTGATTGGTACCACCGGCAATGTAGGAATTGGCACACTTAGCCCCGTAAGTAAATTACAGGTGGTGGATAATAACCGTAATTATTTTGTGAACCGGCCTATTGCAGGACAGACTGAAGATTCACAAGGACCGAATTACATATTATTGCATGAGGCCTATACCGGAACGCTGATGCCTGATATGAATGTAACGGGGAAAATTACCGGTGTCCGCGGTTCCACAGTTGGATCTAACAGAAGGTGGGCAGTGGAGGTCAATACTGCAACGGCTTATAATACAACTAAGGGATCTCTCATTAGCTATAATGAGATGGCAAGACTAGTAACAGTTGTTTATAACAGCAAAACATATCTGGCAGCAGAAATAGTTAATGGTTCCACTATATTTTCTTTCTCTTTTACAGGCTATGCGAATGGAGAAACATTGTTGCTGGTGAAAGATGAAAATATAACGAATGTGCTGCCGTTCGTTCCAACCGATGCTATAGGTATTCAGGGAAGTCTCAGCCTTGGAACTCAATCTTCCTCAGCACGGTTAGATGTATTAGGCGGTCCCACCTGGACCACCAACAACTGGCAGAAATCAATGAAACTATATAATGGCTCTGGTATTGAGTTTGCGGGTTCGGCAAGATCATTTGGACTGGGCGCTTCCGGCGCAAATCTGTATTTTTCACATGTTAATCCTAATGGCACCGGCGGCGCCAATTATTTTATGATAGCCGATGGCAACACTGGTAATATCAGTATAGGCGGAGCCAACCCGGTAGCCAACTACAAACTCATCGTAGATGGTACCCTCGGTGCACGCCGCGTTAAAGTGCAGCAAGGCGGCTGGGCCGATTACGTATTTCATCCCGGCTACCAGTTGCCATCCCTGCAGGAGGTAGAAAACTTTGTTACCGCGGAAAAACACCTGGAGGGCATCCCTTCGGAAAAAGAAGTACTGGAAAAAGGGCTGGATCTGGGTGATTTTGACCAGCAGTTATTAAAGAAAGTAGAAGAGCTTACCTTGTATATTATTCAATTGAATAAAAACGTGGAGCGCCTGAATAAACAGGTAGCGGAACAGCAACAAACTATTGCCACTTTGCAGGCGAAGAGATAACAAACCAGGCGAAGAAACAACAAACAATGGGCACGGTGTAAATTCCGTGCCCATTGTCTGTTATTTCTTCTTCCCCATCCACTGCAATGCATCCAGGATCATCCTGTTCTGCATTTCATTCGCAAAAGTGAAAGACAATTCCTTATTGGTATGATGCTCGTAGTCGATATCATTATGCCCCATATTCACGTATAGCATCTTATACTTTTTATTGGTCCATACTACAGGATAGTAGCCGCTGTGCCAGATCTCGTGTTGTTTGGGGCCGGTGCCCAGGGGGAAGCTGCTGGAGTCTACAGACAGCAGTATGGTGATGTCCGGGTTTTTACGCAGGTCATTGCTCCAGCGATACCATTCATTGGGAGCGGTGGAGAAAGTATCCGGCAGGTTTTGGGTAACCGGGTGCGGACGGTTTTCTACCCGCAATACGGCCGGTGTAGGGCGCCAGGTATTGCTGCCGTAAGATCCCGAACCGAGGAAAGTATGATGGTACCAGTCCCAGTTTTGAGGCACTGCTGAAGGAGTGAGTGCAAACGCCGCAAAGTGAAAGCCTATCCATCCGCCGCCATGCTCCATGTATTCCCGGAAGGCGGCGCGTTGCGCAGGATCTTCAGGCCGGGTATCCAGGAAAATCACTACCTGGTATTTAGACAGGAATGCGGCATTGAGGTTTTGCCAGTTGTTGGTGGAATCGTAACTGAAGTGATATTTCGCCGCCATTTCGGGAAACCATTTATTGGCTTCATGTACAAAACTGATATGTGCCTGGTCGTTTTTAGCAGTGTAAAAAGCGATAACACGGAATTGCGGGGACGTTGCCTGCTGCGCCTGGCTTACAGCACAGCCAAACAGGCTTAGAATAAGCCAAAGGATGCTGATGTGGAATTTTAGCTTCATAAGTAGTAAATGAACTACAAAATAAACCATTTACGCGGATTTTATCTGACTCAGGATTTTTATGATTCCGCTGATTCCGCTGATTTGATTACTTTGGATTTTAAAAAGATTTGGGGAGATTTTAGCGGATATATTCGCTAAAATCTCCCCAAATCTTTTTAAAATCCAAAGTAATCAAATCAGCGGAATCATAAAAATCCTGAGTCAGACAAATTCGCGTTGTCGCAAGTGCCCCTAAAGAATGTCGCTTTTGCACCGTTAATAAGAAAAAGGGGGCTGGTATCTTTGTAATGAAATGAAAATCTTAAAACTTTAATCTATCGTTATGCAAAAGATCACACCATCATTATGGTTCAATGACAACGCGGAAGAGGCGATCAACTTCTACTCATCTATCTTCAAAAGTTCAAAAGTAACGAATAAGTCGTACTACGGTGAGGGATCTCCTTTCCCTGCCGGAACGTTGCTTGCCGCTAATTTTTACCTGGAGGGACAGGAGTTCCTGGCTATCAATGGAGGTCCGCAATTCCCCTTCACAGAAGCGGTTTCTTTTACCGTAAATTGTGAAACCCAGGAAGAAGTAGATAATTACTGGGCTAAGCTTACAGCCGATGGAGGAAAGGAAGTGCAATGCGGCTGGCTGAAAGATAAATATGGTTTGTCCTGGCAAATTACGCCTACTATTATGTCTAAGTTGCTGAGTGATCCGGATAAAGAAAAAGCAGGCAGGGCCATGCAGGCGATGATGAAAATGGTGAAGCTGGATATTGCAGCACTGGAGAAAGCATTTAACGGTAAATAGTAACTTTATTGCCGGCTGTTACCTTCAAAATTAATAAGCCAGTGAAGACCAAACTTATCGGTAAGCCCGCCAAACAAAGCGCCCCAGAAAGTACTTTCCAGCGGATGAGTAGCAATACCATCCGCAGAAAGACGGGCATAAAAAGTGCGGGCTTCCTCCTCCGTGTTACAGTCCAGCAATAAAGAAACCGTGTTGCCCGCAGTAAGCCCCGATTCAGGCACCATATCAGAAGCAGTAAGCACCAGGTTGCCTTTGGTAAGACTCGAATGCAGAATGAACGGCTTCATAAATGCAGGTATTTCCGCCGAAACAGGCGATTCTCCAATGGTTTGAAGCATTAATTCTCCACCAAGACATTCTTTGTAGAAAGTCATTGCTTCCCGGCAGTTGCCGTTAAAAGTAAGGTAGGTATGGATGAAGGTCATTTTAAAACCGGATTTTTTCAGTTAGAATCATAATGCAAAAGTCGTAACGGTTCGGTTAAGGAGCAGGGGTGTATAGCGACAATTCTCAGGCTAATTGCGGCATAAATAATTATAATTGCAGCGTATGATACATATCTCCATCCTGGTTCCCCTTGGGCATACCAGTTTAGTTAATATCGAAGGCAGCTACCAGATCCTGGCGGATCTCAACAACTTCCTCGCCCAAAAAGGCCAGGAGCCCATGTTCCGGGTACAGCTGGTTGGCCTGAAGAACGAGGTGAGCCAGCGTAACCGCTTATTCACCATATCGCCGGATGTGCTGATGAGCGAAGTAAAGAAAACGGACCTGATCATTATTCCCTCCCTGCACGGCGATCAGACGCAGGCCGCCGAACTGAATAAAGATTTCATTCCCTGGATCAGGGAGCAGTACCGGCAGGGCGCATCCGTAGCCAGTTTATGCCTGGGCGCTTTTTTCCTGGCATCCACAGGATTGCTCAATGGCAAGCAATGCGCCACCCACTGGAAAATGGCGCAGGAGTTCAGAACCATGTTCCCCGATGTGCAACTGATGGACGACAGGATCATTACGGAAGAAGATCGAATTTATACCAGCGGCGGCGCCTATTCTTTCCTCAATCTCATCCTTTACCTGGTAGAAAAATATGCCGGCAGGGATATAGCCATTCTCACCGCCAAAGCATATGCTATTGATATAGACCGCCAGAGCCAGTCGCCCTTCATCATATTTGAAGGACAAAAAGCCCATAACGACGCACCTATCCTTAAAGCGCAGCAATTCATTGAATCCAGCTACCAGGATAAAATTACCGTGGAACAATTATCTGATATGTCGGCTATAGGAAGAAGGACTTTTGAAAGAAGATTCAAAAAATCGACCGGTAACACGGTGGTGGAATATATTCAGCGGATAAAAATAGAAGCGGCGAAACGTGACTTCGAAACGAGTACAAAGAATGTGAACGAAGTGATCTATGACGTAGGGTATGTGGATACCAAAACATTCAGAACGATGTTTAAAAAAGTAACGGGACTCACCCCACTGGAGTACCGGAATAAATACAATAAACAAATCACAAACCCTGTAAATGAATAATCATGGAAAAATCAACATTTAAAATTACGATCGATGCCCCACGTGAAAAAGTATGGGAAGTACTTTGGGGCGATATTTCCTACCGGCAGTGGACGGCGGTTTTCGGAGAGGGCTCCAGGGTGGAAACCAACTGGGAAAAAGGAAGCCGGGTATTATTCCTGGGGAATGAAAACCAGGGGATGGTAGCGCTTATTGAAGATAAAGTGCCTAACGAGTACATGTCGTTTCAACACCTGGGTGAAATAAACAATGGGGTGGAGGACCTTACCAGCGATAAGGTGAAAGCCTGGGCGGGCGCGTTTGAGAACTATACGCTTACTAACGTTAACGGCAAAACGGAGCTGCTGGTAGACATGGACCTCAACGATGAATACAAGGACTATTTTATCAAAACCTGGCCCCAGGCGCTGGAAAAAGTAAAGGAGTTATCCGAAAAACAGTAAACGCCGGCTTATTTTATGAATGGGTGTTTTCCGCCTTTCAACGGGAAATACCCGCTTTGATCCGGTATACGGTTGTGCTATCTTTGCGGCATTGAACAATGGCCGTAAAATAAAGCACTATGTTTCGGAAATCAACGATCTCCTGCCTGCTGTTCCTGTCTTTTTTAAGATTATCAGCCCAGGAAAAATATGAACTCAACAGCGGATGGCAATGCAGTAATATTGCCGGTGTAAAGGTTACCGGTCAGCAGCTCTCAGACCCGGGGTACGCCCTTTCCGGCTGGACGCCGGCAACCGTGCCGGGAACGGTGCTCACCACCCTCCTGGATAACAAACAGGTGCCCGATCCGATGTATGGAATGAACAATGAAAAGATCCCGGATATTTACCGCACCGGCCGCGATCACTACACGTATTGGTTTGTAAAGGATTTTACAGAACAGCCTGCCGCCGGCGATGCCCAGGTATGGCTGCATTTCAGGGGCGTGAATGATGGTTGCGACATTTACCTGAATGGCCACCGCGTTAATAGAACAACCCATTACGGCGCCTATCTCCGCCAGTCATATAACATTACCTCATTGCTGGCAAGGAACGGTAAAAACCGTCTCGCCGTTATTGTATACCCGCCGCAGTTCCCGGGCAATCCCAACGGCGGCCAGGGAGGCGATGGTACCATCGCCAAAAACAACGGGCCACAGTATACAGCAGGGTGGGACTGGATCCAGCCTATGCGCGACCGTAATACCGGTATCTGGGACAAGGTGACCATTGAGAAAACAGGCGCGGTACGCATCAAAGATCCGCATATTGTTACCCGTGTTCCCGGCGTCCGCAAAACGGAAGGACCACAGGCGCCTGCCACCCTGGTGGTGGGAGCAGACCTCGAAAATGCCACGGCCAAAAGTATTTCCGGCACCCTGCAATATACGCTTGCAGGTAACCGTATCACAAAAAAAGTAACCCTGCCCCCGCATGCCACTACCACCGTGCAACTGCCGGACCTTTTGCTGAAACAGCCACAGTTATGGTGGCCGGCCGGCTATGGCCCGCAATCATTGTATCAGCTGCAGCTGCAGTTTGTGAACAATGGCAAAACGGATGATAAGGAAGACGTGGAATTTGGCGTTCGTGAAATCCAGACCTACTGGAACACACATACCGGCAGTCGCGAAATTGCGGTGAACGGGCAGAAGATATTTATTAAGGGCGGCAACTGGATCACTTCCGATGCCCTGTTCCGCTTCACTAAAGAGCGATACGATGCGGAAGTGCGTTTCCACCGCGATATGAACCTGAACCTGATCCGCATCTGGGGAGGCAGTCTTACAGAAAGACCGGAATTTTACGAGGCTTGCGACAAATATGGCCTGCTGGTGTTCCAGGACTTCTGGATATCGGGCGACTGTAACGGCAGATGGCAGGACCCCATGAAGAAAGACGACCAGTGGACCCGGAGGAAATATCCCGACGACCATTCCCTGTTCCTGGAAAGCGTGGCCGACCAGGTGAAAATGCTGCGTAACCATGCGTCTCTCGCTTTCTGGTGTGGAGGAAATGAAATTACGCCTCCGGCGGACCTGTTTGCCGCTATGAAGGATTCCATTATTCCAACACTGGATGGCACCCGCTATTTTTTCGATTACTCCAACTCAGACAGTATGTCGCACAACACCATCGGCGGTAATGGCGATGGTCCCTATGGTATCCAACCCCTGGCCACTTTCTGGAGCACCCGCACCTTCCCGTTTAATTCGGAAGTAGGCTCCGTAGGTACCGGCGACTATGAATCACTGGAAAGGTTCCTGCCTGCAGAAAACCTCGTGCCACCCGATCAGCAAACCGGCAAAACCGATGCAGTATGGGACTATCATAAATATATTTCCTATAACAAAGCCGTGGACCCGTATGGAAAAACAAACGATTTGCGGGAATGGGCCAACAAGGCGCAGCTGGTGAACTACGACCAGTACCGCGGCCTCATGGAAGGCTTCAGCTCACATATGTGGGATTGGTATACGGGCGTGATCATCTGGAAAACGCAAAACCCATGGACAGCCCTGCGCGGACAGATGTACGATTATTACCTGGATCCGAACGCCTGCCTGTATGGCACCCGCAAAGGAGCCACACCCCTGCATGTGATGTACGACCCGGAGGGCGGCATGGTGATGGCCGTGAATAATACATTCCGGTATGCACGCGACCTGATGCTGGAACTGAAAACATACGATATGCAGGGCCACGATAGCCTGCTCACACAGGTATTCGTGGAAGTAGGCCCTACTACGGTACAGAAGTTCATGAACATGAAACCCCTGCTGGATAAGCTGAAGGAACAACAGGGTATATTCTTCTCTTTGCGTTTGCTGAATGCGGCGCAGCAGGTGGTAGATGAAAACCTTTACTGGTTGCCGGATGCCAAAGGGAATTATTCCGGGCTGTCGCAAATGCCGGCGGCAACAGTGAAAGCAACCGCTACGAAAGCCGGCGCCGATAGTATCCGCGTTACCATCAGCAATCCTGCCGGCGGCCCTGTGGCGTTCTTTAACCGTGTATCGCTGGTAAATGCACAGAACAAGAAAAGGATCTTGCCGGTATTTTACAGCGACAATTATATTTCTGTATTACCCGGTGAAGAAAAAACGATCAGTATCAGTGGCGGGGCCACCGCCACCAGTAAGGATGTGCAGGTGGAAATTTATGGTAACAATGTAAAGCGGCAGTATATTGCCATTCAATAATCCATTTTATTTACGGGCATCTGTTTATACAGATGCCTGTTTTTTTGTATATTCATTTTGTTTATCTGTTCCCTGAACCTGTTTGTAGCTGTTGCCCGGGACCCGGTTTGTAAGAAAATACCTATTATTCCAATTATTGCGACAAAATTATTCAGTGATGACCACTCTCCAGGAACAAACAACTATCCGGAAATTAGCCACAAATGAAAAGATGCCCTATGACCTTTTGCTACTGGCCGATCCATCGGTAACAATGATTAACACTTATCTTCCTTTCAGTGATGTATATGTGCTTGAACAAAAGAAACAGGTAATTGCCGTTTATGTACTTTTGAAAGACAATGACATGCTGGAAATTAAAAACATTGCCGTAAACCCGGCGCACCAGGGAAAAGGCCTTGGAAAGATCCTGTTGCAGGATGCCGCGCAGCGCGCCCGGGCAGGCGGTTTCAAAAAACTTTGCATTGGCACGGGCAATTCCAGCATCGCACAACTGTACCTGTACCAGCGGCAGGGATTTGAAATGACCTCCATCCGGAAAAATTATTTTACCACACATTACCCCGAACCCATTTATGAAAACGGGATTCAATGCCGGCACATGATTGTGCTGGAAAAGTGGTTAGGCTGATAATGGCTGTCCACCTTCGTTTTCGATAAAGGCCCGGGTTTTAGGCAGGCTGTTTGGATGATGCTCCCGTATAAATTTCACCAGGTTTTCGCGGATATAGCACCGGAGATCAAACGCATTACCTGAATTGGAAGAGCTCATCAGCGCCCTTACTTCAATAGTGCGTTCGCTGGTATTGGTTACCTGTAGCGCTTTTGCGCGCTTATCCCATAAGGGTGATGCTTCCAGTAATCTTTCAAATTCAGCCCTCACCTGGTCTACAGGTACGGTATAATCCAGGTAAAAGAAAGCGGTACCCAGTATTTCAGAACCGGTACGGGTCCAGTTCTGGAAAGGTTTCTCAATAAAATAATTGATTGGTAAAATCAGCCGGCGCTGGTCCCATATGCTCAGTACCACATAGGTGAGTGTAATTTCTTCCACACGTCCCCATTCGCCTTCCACCACCAGCACATCATCAATGCGGATGGGTTGCGTAAATGCCAGCTGGAAACCGGCCAGCAGGTTGCCGAGCGATTTCTGCGCAGCAAAACCAATAATGATACCGCCAACGCCCACACCGGTAAGAAGCCCTGCGCCCAGCTTACGCATACTGTCAAAGCTAAGAAGGATCACACAGGCGGTGAGCACCAGGATCACCGTAATGGATACCTTCCTGATAAACTGCAGCTGGGTACGTATTTTCCGCTCTTTCAGGTTATTGGCTTTCTTCAGGTCGTATGTATGATACACATAATCTTCCAGCACCTTGATGGCCCCGATCAATAACGCTGCAAATGAAAGCGTGAGCGCTATTTCCGCCACCTTACTGAGGGTGGGCACATACTTCGGAGGCACCCGCATCAGCGGGATGGCCATGTTGAGCAACAACAGGGGCAGGAAATAATTGAATGCTTTTCCCAAACGGAAAAGGATGGTGTGTATCAGGGAAAAGTCCTGCTGTGTTCGTACCGACTGCCGTAAGAAGATCGACAATAAATATTTGATCAGCCATCCTGTAATGACTGCAATGCCCGCCAGTATAAGGTTCCATAGGAAATCAGGCAGGTGGTCCGCATTTTCTATAAGTTGATTCCACATGCGCGCCTTTGCCTCAAACATGATGCCGTTATGTACCTGCTGTCATTAATTTATCATTAGAAAAAATATTCATTACCAGCTTACGGCCCTTACTCTGGTTGAGTTCCAGCAGTTGGTGCGAGCGTTGTACGGTATCCACACTGAATTTCCCGGTGATCCAAACCGGGGATGGCAGCAGGGCGCCTGTTTCCAGCAAAGCAGCAATGTGTTGCAGTCCATCTCCATAATATTTATAATCACCGGTAAGCGAATATGCATAGTTGGAAATATTCATGATCACCGCACCTTTGTTGAACAATGTTTCCCTGGCTGCCGGTGTGGTAAGCGCTGTTACATCCTGGTAAACACCATTGGTAACAAGCAGGCCGGCGCTTATTCCGGACATGTGTCCACCCACAAGATCTATGCAGGCATTGAACAGCTGTCCGTGCTGTTGCTGCAGTATTACCTGCTCCAGTTGAGGCTGCCGGTAATTAATAATTTGGGAGATGGATAGTCCCGCGTTGAGCAGCTGTTGCGTGCTTTCTTCATTGCCCGCGGTGGCCAGCAGTTGTGTAAAGCCTGCGTGGAGCAACAGCTTTACCAGTACCAGGCCAACGCCTCCCGCAGCTCCGCTGATGAATATACGTGCATCCGGTGGAAGTGCAAGCCTGTTCACGCATTGCAGGGCAGTGAGCGCAACGGTGGGCACAGCGGCAGCTGCTGGGCAAATGGAAACTGCAACTGCTGCGGTACCTGACTAACCGTACCGAAGAAAGCAATCACTTTAAGAAAATGCTGCGGGAAATCAATGGCATCTCCGCAAGGATGTTGTCAAAGGAATTGAAAATGCTGGAGATCAATTTCCTGGTCACACGTACGGTGCTGGCTACCAAAACTGTTACAGTAGCATATGCCATCACACCGTACGGGCAAACCATTCTGCCGGTAGCGGAAAGCCTGGTGGAGTGGGGGCTGCATCACCGCGAAAAAGTAAAAGCCGCTATCTGACGTTTATTTGTGTATCCGTATATGAGCCCAGGGTGGAGTATCGCCTCACAGAAATAGCTGCGCGGCTCATCCCTGTATGGGATCAACTGAACGAGTGGGGGCATCAGCACCGCGACGGTCGTTTACAACGATAACGTAGTAGCGTTACCGTTATTCTCCAGCGTAATGGTAACAGGAAAATATTGTGCAGGAACGGTGGTAGGAAACCAGTTCCGTTCTGCTTTCACAATGATCAGTAATCCATTATCATCTCCCAGTGCGGTAAACTGTTCCAGGCGTGGTTGCCTGGAAAAAACAGGTAATCCATGGTCATTGATGAGCCGGTCGGCATAAGCCGTTGGATCTGTTGTTACTAAGCCTAACTCGCTGATACAGTCGATATAAAGTTGTGGCGATTCATTCGCCAGCTCATGGCGTGCAATGAGCTCCAGCAGGTTACCATTATTATCGTAAAAGTATATGGCATGTGCATTCCAGTTGCTGAAATCAGCGATAGGACTGTTGTTTGTTACGGATAGCAGGGTAGTAAAGGTTTGTATCCACTGTATGGCCTCCGGCAACTGGTTATGCGGTATATTGAAGGCGATGTGGTATACAGGCGCGGTAGCTGTTGCCTGTTCTTCAAATGTAAGTATGGAGCTGCCTGCCTGTAAACTGATGTGGCGGCTGCTTTCACTGATCACCGGTAATTGCAGTGAGCGGGTATAAAATGCAGTGGTAGCCGCAATATGATGAGTGCCTAAAATAATCTCCCTGATCTTCATCTCTTTTTCATTTTAGTACAAATGTACAAAAATGATCGTTTAAATTTGTACATTTGTACTAATTATTTTATTTTCGTGAGATATTAAAGAGATAACATCTCATGAATACAAAAGAAAAGATACTGGTTACAGCTTTGGAATTGTTCAATGAGCAGGGGATCGATGTGATCACTATCCGGCATATTGCCAAAGAAATGGGGATCAGTCACAGTAACATACAGTATTATTTTAAAAATGCAGACGACATCATTTACACCATATACGCGCAGCATATTGAAGCCATGAATGAGCTGCCTGTGTTTGTAAATGATCCGGCTGCGGGGCTCAGTATCTTGCGGGAGTCCATTACAACCATATTGCAGCATATCTACCATTACCGCTTTATTTACATTCATTTCGTGGTAATAACCAGGCGTATGCCTGAAATAAAGAAGATCTACGCCCAGCGGTTCAGCATCCGCAGGAAGCAGTTGCTCCGGTTATTTGAAAATTACCGGGAGCAGGGGATTGTACGGAAAGATGTACCGGGAGATGTATGGGAAAGCCTGATCAGGAGTATTTATCTCATCGGCGATTTCTGGATCTCAGCCAACGAACTTACTACAGGATTGAAGGGAAAGAAGGCGGTTAATTATTATGCCCGTCTCCTGGAGGATCTGTTTTATCCCTATTTCACGGAAAAGGGGAAGCAGCTGGCAGCCACATAAAAAAAACGGCGTACCCGTGAGGGTACGCCGTTTCTTCATCATTATCTGCTACTATTGTGCGGATTGTTTCTTTTTGTGGTCCACAATGGCGCCTGTACCTGCACCTACACCGGCGCCGATCAGGGTACCAATGGCAGCGCCTTTTACACGGTCTTTGTTAACGATAGCACCAGTTACTGCACCTGCACCAGCGCCAACTACGGCGCCTTTAGCAGTATGGCTCCATGATTTCCAGCCCTTTTTCTTTGCAGGGGCCGGAGCCGGAGCTTCCGTATTAGCTACCGCCGGGGCGGCTTCATTGTTATATTGGGTACCGGCAAGGTTTTCACGGCTGTGAGAACGGTTGCCTTTTAACGCATTCATAGAATCTACCACCTGTTGTTTGATAGCATTTACATTATTCATGGAATCAATGGTGGCTTTTTTTGCACTTTCAATAGCGGCGGCATTATCAGCATTGCTTTTGCACGAAAATAAAACGACTGCTGCTGCTAAGGCTACGAGTATCTGTTTCATGGTTCTAAATTTCTTTACCCCGCACTTGTCGAAAATTGTGCCACTTTTCTATAGTTTCGCTGAAACTCAGATGGGAAGCCGCATTTCTACCAGTAATTGCTGAAAACCTGCTTTTTCATAGGCTTTTACAGCGGGCTCATTAGTGGCGTACACCTCCAGGCGCATTTCTGCAATGCCCTGCGATTGGGCCCAGTTTTTTAAACCATTTATGATCAGCTTGTTTACACCTTTGCCCCGCCAGGATGGGGTTACATACATAAATCCCAGGTATACATATTGGCTAAATATCAAATATGGTTTGGCGTTGTCTATACGGGCATAACCAGAGCCGATCAGTTGGCCCTCTGCTTCCGCTACCAGCAGTTCAATATGCGGGGCGGTGATCATGGCTGCTATGTCGTAATACTGTATAACGCCTTCTTTTAATGTGGGGTCAAAGGGACGCTCTGCGGCAATGACGCCCTGCTCAAAGTCCAGTAATACAGGTAAGTCGGCCCCGGTGGCTTTACGGATAATTATTGCTTGCATGGTTTTCTAAATAAACTGGTTATTACAAATATCAGTTAATATTTCATCTAAACTGTTAGGAGGGGCGTTATTGAAAGTAAAGAGGCACCGGTAACATGGGCGCAGCCGTGATATACCAGGTGTAATATGCATCCCTGTAACTCGCAATCCTTGTAACATGCAATTCTCGCCTGTGTAACATGCAATCCTCTCGCCGGGAACGATTGCATAAATAATACACTGCGTTTGCGGGTCATTTACTATTTTGACCGCTGCAATATCAGTCATGCGTAACTTTATAAGTGTCTTATAAACAATAAAAAACCGGCATTGCCGGGGAATAAGCTACAATTAGTTTTTTATGAAGATAATTACCTGTGTATTATCCCTGTTCACCGCCACCGCCGCGTTTGCGCAACCGGCCAGGGATGTTTCCAAAGTATGGGTATCCGACAATGGCGACGGCACCTATAAAAACCCGGTGCTATATGCAGATTATTCCGATCCCGACGCTGTCCGCGTCGGGGATGATTATTACCTCATCGCGTCCAGCTTCGATGCCATCCCGGGACTGCCTATCCTGCACTCACGCGACCTGGTGAACTGGCGTATCACAGGGCATGCCCTGTTGCGGCAGCCGCCTTATGATCACTTTGCTGCCCCGCAGCACGGCAATGGTGTTTGGGCGCCTGCCATACGTTATCATAATAATGAGTTTTATATCTATTATCCAGATCCTGATTTCGGCATATACGTTGTGAAAGCAAAACAGATCACCGGCCCCTGGAGCACGCCGCAACTGGTAGTAGCAGGCAAAGGACTGATTGATCCCTGCCCTTTATGGGATGATAACGGCAACGTATATATGGTGCACGCATATGCCGGCAGCCGCGCCGGTATTAAAAGTATCATTGTGGTGAAGAAGCTGGATGCCAGCGGCACTAAAGCTACCGATGAAGGCGTAATGGTGTTCGACGGGCATGATGATCAACCCACCCTGGAAGGCCCAAAATTTTACAAGCGTAACGGCTATTATTACATATTTGCACCCGCGGGCGGCGTTGCCACCGGCTGGCAGCTGGTTATGCGCGCTAAGCAGGTATACGGCCCCTATGAAAGCAAAATTGTGATGGACCAGGGGAAGTCCCCTGTGAACGGGCCTCACCAGGGCGCCTGGGTACAAACGCAAAAAGGAGAGGATTGGTTCCTGCATTTCCAGGACCTGGACGCCTACGGAAGGGTAATACATCTCCAGCCAATGAAATGGGTGAACGACTGGCCCGTTATAGGAGTGGATAATAACAACGACGGGAAAGGGGAACCGGTATTAACCTTCCGTAAGCCCAATGGAGCGGCGCCTCAGCCGGTTGCCACACCACAGGAATCAGATGAGTTTAATACGCCCGCATTAGGGTTGCAATGGCAGTGGCAGGCCAATCCTGCCGCCGGATGGGCATTCCCCTCCATGGCAAAAGGCAGCCTGCGCCTGTTCGGCGCCCAGGCGCCAGACAGCGCCCGTAATCTCTGGGAGGTGCCTAATGTGCTCCTGCAGAAATTCCCGGCGCCGGTATTCCAGGCCACCACAAAGCTCAGCTTCAAACCCAGGCAGGCCGGCGATCGCATCAGCTTCCTGGTAATGGGCGCCAACTATGCCGGCTTATCGCTGACAAAAAAGGCAAACGGGGTTTATTTGTCGTATTTCACGTGTAAGCAGGCCGATAAAGGCAACGCCGAAACCACCACGGAAGTAACGGAGATAACGGCAACGGATATATTTTTCCGGTTGAAGGTAACTGCGGGTGGTATTTGCCGTTTCAGCTACAGCACAGACGGGAAAACCTTTACGGACACAGGGCAGCCGTTTACCGCCGTTCCCGGCAGATGGATAGGCGCGAAGATGGGATTATGCTGTAGCCGCGATGTAAAAACAAATGATGCGGGCTGGGCGGATGTAGACTGGTGGCGGGTGGAATAGCGCCGGTTACTTTTTCTTCTTTTTTGACACGGGTTGTATAAGCAACTCTGAATGTAATACCCTTGTTTCAAATTCTTTAACCGGTCGTTTGCTTTCTATCAGTTGCAGTAGTAATTCAGTGGCCACCTGTCCCATTTCAAAGGCAGGTTGCCGCACCACCGTGATGGGCGCATGCAGTAATTCAATCAGGTCTGAATTGGAAAACCCTGTGAGGGCTATTTCGTCAGGAATGGCCACCTGGGCCTTTTTAAGCGCACGCATACAACCGGTGGTCAGTTTATCCGATGTGGTAAAGATGGCATCCGGTTTTTGCTTTAATTTAAGTAGCTGGCTCACGGCGTCAGTCACTTCAGAAAGCAGCATACCGCCGTGAAAGCAATATTTGATCAGCGCCGGCTGGGGCTGGATGCCATGTTTTTCCAGTGCGGCCACATATCCCGCTACACGCTCCCGGGTAATGGAAAGGTGCGCGGAATTGGTAATGCACGCAATACGCCGGTATCCTTGCTGAAGCAGGTGCATAGTGGCGTTATAGGCCCCCTGGAAATTATCCACCATTACCTTATGCGTGGCAATATCTTCTATGATCCTGTCAAAAAATACAATCGGAAACCCGTATTGATGCAGCGCCTTCAGATGTGTAAGGTCTTTGGTGGCGCTGGATACAGAGATCAGCAAGCCGTCTATCGACCGCGAAGCCAGGTATTGCAATGTTCTCACTTCTTTCTCAAATGATTCATGGCTTTGGGAAATAATTACCGTATATCCTTTCTCGTTAGCTACCGATTCGATGCCATTGATTGTTTGTGAAAAAAAACTGTTGGCAATTTCGGAAACGATCACGCCTATAGACCGGCTTTTCTTCTCCTTTAAACTCAATGCAATCGGGTTAGGATGGTAGTTCAGTAGCGCCGCATGTTCCAGTACCAGCTGCTTTGTAGCTGCACTGATTTCATGGCTGTCGCGCAATGCGCGGGACACAGTGGAGGTAGACAAGCCAAGCGCCTGTGCGATATCTTTGATGGTTGCTGCTCTATACTTCATAACGTCTTCCGGACTATGTTTTCCGGCATTCTTATTAGTGGTGAAAGTAACGATTTTTCCGGGAACGTTTGCGTAAATAAACTTCACCATTAGCAAATTGTTCTGTAGACTTGTAACAGCACAACACGGAAGAAAGCGCTCCTGTTTCAACCAATTAATCACCACGCTGATTATTGCCATTTCCTTTATTTGCCATTTTAAAATTCACGCCAAACGTTATGAAAAGAATTTATCTCATTTGCTTATTGCTGCTGGGTTTCAGCAGCTGGGCAATAGCACAGACCCGTACCGTAAAAGGGAAGGTCACAAACGCCGCTACCGGCGATCCCCTGCCGCTTGTAAGTGTTCAGGTGAAGGGGACCACCACGGGCACCCAAACGGATGCAAAAGGGAACTTTACCCTCCAGGTACCGGAAGGGAAAAAAACGGACCTGTTATTCAGCTACATAGGGTACACAGCAGTGACACTGGTAGCGGATAATGTCAACATGACAATAAAGATGGAACCAAACAACAAGAAACTGGATGAAATTGTAGTAGTGGGTTATGGCCTCGTGAAAAAACGGGATCTTACCGGTGCGGTAGTATCGGTGAAAGGAGAAGAGCTTAAAAAAGTACCGTCTACCAACGTGATGGAATCGGTGCAGGGAAAGCTGCCTGGTGTGGATATTACCCGCAGCAGCGGTGCAGCCGGCGCAAAAGTAAATGTAACCGTGAGGGGTAACAGGTCTATCAGGGCCAGTAACGGCCCGCTGTATATTGTTGACGGGGTACAGTACGAAAATATACAGGATATCAATCCTAACGATATCCAGTCGATGGAAGTACTGAAAGATGCGTCTTCTACTGCTATTTATGGCTCCCGTGGCGCCAACCGCGCAATCATGGTAACCACCAAGCGCGGTGCCGCCAGT
>JBCNPS010000420.1:0-6796 GCA_039593235.1 Chitinophaga sp.
CTGGAGTCCGCCATGCCTGAGTACAACGCTCCCCTGCGCGACATGCGCTTCCTGCTCAATGACGTGTTTATCTCCTGTTTTTTTCATACGCCGGATAATTTTTTGATTGATCTGGATGAACTAAAGGTAGGTGTAAGAGGCGGGAAGCGACTGTACTATAGTTACAAATAACTGTACAATGGCGCAGTTTTATGATCAATAAATATTGGTAATCAACTAATTGTGTGTTTACTTGTCATGTGCGCCCAACTATACGATGGTTTGTTGTTCGCGGTATTCGTTAGGGGAACAGTGGTACATCTTTTTAAATTCCCGGAAGAAATAAGATTGGTTATTAAAACCTGTTTTATAGAAAATTTCGGCCACGGTAAGCTGGGTTTTTACCAGGAGCCGGGCAGCCTGTTTTAACCGGATGTTACGGATAAATTCCGCCGGTGTCATGTTGGTGAGTGTTTTCAGTTTCCGGTATAATTGCATTTTGCTGAGGAGCAAATGTTTTTCCAGTGCTTCGGCATTCAATCCTTCTTCATCCATCCGGTCTTCTATTACCTGTACCAGTTCCTGCAGGAACTGTTTGTCGGTATCCGGCATGCTGGTTTCTTCCAGTTGACCCAGGGGATGATCCCTCCTGAAAATTTCGTGCAGGCGTTGGCGGTATTCCAGCAGCTTACGTACCCTTACCTGTAAGTGAACCGCGTAGAAGGGTTTGGGGAGATAGGCATCTGCGCCGGCTTCATAGCCTTCCGTTTGCTGGTCTATGGTACCGCGGGCCGACAGGATAATAAAAGGAATATGACAGGTACTGGCGGCGTTCTTTACTTTGTCGCAGAGTTCCAGGCCATTCATATCGGGCATCATGATATCGCTGATGATCAGGTCGGGCAGCGTTTGCCGGATCAGCTCCAGCGCCTCGTTGCCATTACCGGCTTCATATATGATATACTGATCGGCCAGCAGATCTTTTAACAGCTGCCGGATGGCGTATTCATCTTCCACCAGCAAAATACTTTTTTTGCCCGCCTCCTGTGCGCTTTGGATCCGGGATAGTTTGTTGGGATCAATAACCGGTGCTGTTTGCGGCAAGAGGTCGGCAGTAATGGACTGCAACAGGTACGAAGGAACCGGATTGGCGGGTGCTTCCTGTTGTTGCAGGTAAGTGCTGCCCGTTGCTGAAAGCGGGAGCTGTACGTAAAATGCCACGCCATTATTTTCATTCACCGCGCGGATGCTGCCATTGAGCAGGTGCACCATTTGTTGGGTAAAGGCCAGTCCTATGCCTGTTCCGAACTTTCCATGTGTGGCAGTACCGGTACTGAAAAAACGGGTAAACAGGTTATCCAGTTGTTCCACCGGTATATGGCTGCCGGAATTATACACATAAATGTCCAGGCAGTTGTTGGTTTGCCTGGCCCGGAGCAGGATGGTTTCTTCGCGGTTGGTGTATTTACCCGCATTGCTCAGTAGGTTAAACAGGATCTTTTCCAGTTTGTCTTTATCCATGGCAGCAATCATTGCGGGCGCAATGTTGGTATCAAAGCGTAAGGATTTTTGCTGGCACATAGGTTTAAACAAGGCGGCAATATTTTCCAGCAACGCGGAAATATTAAGCGGGGAGTAGTAGTTTTTCAGGAAGCCCGCTTCAGCCCTGCGAAATTCCAGCAGCTGCTGCACCAGGTAGGTAAGCCTGGAGGCATGCTGATGTACAAGGGCCTGGTGATAGGTATCGCCGGGTTGTTCACGGCTGCGTTCCGCCGCCCCCACGATCAGCGTCAGCGGTGTTTGCAGTTCGTGGGCGATGTTGGTAAAAAAGCGGAGTTGTTCTTCATGCACTTCCTCTTCTTTTTTACGCAACAGGTGTTCCATTTCCAGCTGATGCTTCATGCCCAGTTTATTTTTCCGGTACAGCCAGAAGGCAGTGCCCCCGCTGCCCAACAGCAACAGGTACAACAGGAATGCAGGCCAGGTAAGCCAGAAATATTGTTGAATGGTAAGGGTAAACAGCACGCTGGGGGGCGTCCATACGCCTTCCCCGTTACTCCACTTTACCTTCAGGATATACCGGCCGGGTGGTACATTGCTATAAGCGATCCTGCCGTTGCCACCAGCGTATTGCCAGGTTTTATCGTAGCCTTCCAGCAGCCAGGCGTATTCACATTTTTCTGCATGAAGAAAACTGACGGCTTTGCCCTGCAGTTCAAAAAAATTATCCCTTCTTGCCAGCGTATAGGCGGCGGCGTTATATTGTCCCGGTTGCAGTACCTCTAAGCCGTTCTCATTTGTTTTGCCCGCCAGTTGCAATCCTGACACCAACAGGTTAGGATACACATGGCGCTCCTGTATATTGGCAGGTGTGAAATAATTGAAGCCGTATACGCCGCCGAAGTAAAGGCGTCCTGCGGGGTCTTTCCAAACCGCTCCATCGCTGAACTCATTGCTTTGCAATCCGTCGGCTTCCTGGAAATGGGATATTTCAGCAGTAGCAGGATTGATGCGCGCCAGTCCTTTATTGGTGCTTACCCAGATCAGGCCGTCGTTATCCTGCGTAATAGCATGAATGGTATTATTGGGAAGGCCGTTGCCGGTGTTATAGCGGGTAAACGCCGGTCGTGGCTCACTGATGGCTGCTTCTGCAATACAGTTCAACCCGTAACTGGTACCTATCCATAATCGTTGCTTTGTATCCCGGTAAAGTGCCAGCACATCATTATGTGATAAGCCGCCTTCATAATTAAAGGCCTTAAACACCTGGAATTTCTGTTGGGTTTTGTTGAACAGGTTAAGTCCTCCATAGCGGCAGCCTATCCACAGCGAGTTAGCGGGACCGGGAGCCAGTGAATAGATAATGTCGTTAGCCGGCCCGCTGTTGCTGCCATTGAAAGTATACTGGCGGAATGCCGTTACAGCCATAGCGCTGCCTTGCCGCTGAATACGCAGGTGTACCAGTCCATACCCGCTGGTGCCCAGCCACAGTGAGCTATCGGCATCCGGCAGTATGGCATATACGGAGCCAAACACCGGCAATTTACTGCTGCCGCTTACCTGTGGCCAGTTGATAAAGCGTTTATGCAGCTGGTCGTACATAGCAAGTCCCTTCCCATCAGTACCTATGAAGATGATACTATCCATGCCTCGGCAAAGCGAAAAAACGGAATTATCATCCAGTTCTGCTGAAAACAATTGCTGATGCGTGGCAGCAGGCTGCGGGGTGAAATCGGGCAAACAGATGATGCCGCTGCCTTTGGTGCCTATCCAAAGATCGTTGCCATTGGCACAGAAGGCGCGTATAGGTTTATTAAAAGCAGCGCCGCCGGTACTCCTGTTTACGGTGCCAAAATATTTTGTTTGCGGGTATATTTTGATGATACCGTTGCCATCTGTTCCGCACCACAGCACCTGTTCGGTGCCGGTAGCCCATGAAATGATCTTCATGTCCTGCAGCTGCCTGGTGGCTTCGGGCAGCAGTTGCGTAGGCCGGAACTGTGCATCATACTCTCCGAAGCCTTGTGTAGTCCAGGCCAGCAGGTAATGCTGGTTGTAAATGGTCATGGCGTTTACCGCATGCGGAAGTTGCGCCTGCAGTTGTGCCTGGTGGGTGCCTGCCGATACTGCCATCAGCTCATGTGCGGTAGTGGTAAAAAAGATCCTGCCGTTAACGGAAAACAGGGCCTGCACATTGGTGTATCGCTGTAATAACGGCCATTGCGCCTGCCAGTCGGCATATATTTCCAGGCTGCCATCGCCGCGGAGTACCCACAGGTGGTTGGCGCTGTCGAATACCGCTTTGCTGATACGGTTATTACCAGCAGGGAGTGGACATACCACAAAGGAATCGGCGGCGGCATTGTAACGGGTAAGCCCTTCCTGCCGGCTCAGGCAATAAAGCTGCCCGGCGGTATCGGCAATCAACCGGTATTCCTGCTCGCTGATGCGGCTGCGTTGCTGCCGGCCGTAAAAGTAATTATGGAATTTCCCGCTTTGTTTATCGTACCGCGATACCCCTTCGATAGTGCTGAGCCAGATACGCCGCTGGCCGTCTTCCGTAACCTGTAGCACTACGTTATTGCCGATGCTGTGCAGCGGGTTGTCTTTACTGTAATTAAACACATGAAAGGCGGTGCCATCGTACATATTCAGCCCATCCCAGGTGGCAGCCCACAACAGCTTATCTGAATCCAGGAACAGGGAGTTAACTGCACTGTTGGAAAGACCGTTGCGGTTATCAAGTTGTTGTGTATAATAGGAGGCCGTATCACCCGCAAAAACAGCTGGCGCACAGGTGAACATACCCATCAGCAGGGAACAGATCAGAGACAATCGCTTCATAACGTGCCGGTTTACGGTGGCATTGCCGTTGCCATCCGTTAAGGTACTAAATTTCTGCTTGTGAAGGGAGCCGGAATGTATAAACTTAGCAAGTACAGCGCTTAATTATCAGTAGTAAATTTGTATCTTCTGTTTCGTTATACTCCTGATACTTATACAACAGACCGGCATTCCCACATTATCAAAATTCTTCAAAAACATTTTAACCATGAAAATTGGCGTTATAGGTTCCGGTGAAGTAGGACAAACGCTTGGAACCGCATTTTTAACAGAAGGACACGACGTTATGCTGGGTACCCGCGACCCTGAGAAAGATGTTGTGAAGAAATGGAAAAGTGAAAACCCAAAAGGACAAACCGGAACGTTTGAGGTTACCGCCCGGTTTGGTGAACTGCTGATCCTTTGCGTAGCCGGCAGTGTGGCGGAATTGGCGGTGCAACAGGCCGGTGTGGCCAACTTCGCCGGTAAGGTAGTGATTGATACTACAAATCCTATTGCCGGTCCGCCACCAGAAACAGGGGTGCTTCAATTTTTTACAGACCTAAACAGCTCGCTGATGGAAAAGATCCAGGGGCTTATTCCCGATGCCAGTGTGGTAAAGGCTTTTAACAGCGTAGGAAATTTAGTGATGTATAAACCACAGCTGCCCGGTGGAGTACCTACCATGTTTATTTGCGGCGATAATGCAGCTGCCAAAACAACGGTAACGGGTATACTGACAAGTTTCGGATGGGAAACGGAAGATATGGGCGTTGCTGCGGCAGCCCGGGCTATAGAACCGCTTTGTATACTATGGTGTATCCCGGGTTTTTTGCATAACAGGTGGAATCATGCGTTTAAATTGTTGAAGCCTTAGGGGTGTTTTATCCCCGGCACTGAGAGGTGTATTTTCTTTTTATCAGGCATCAGGGTATATTTGAGGTCTGATATCAACACTATGTCCATTTCCTATCAATACACCGATGCAGCAGACTATATTAACCAGTTGAAATTTGATTACATAGAAACGTATTCATCGCAACGCGGTGCTGCCTATGACGGGCAGTATCGGAAACAGAGCGAAGAATATATGCGGTTAAGCACCCGTAAAACAAACGGAGAAGAACTGTTCCCGGATGAGGAAGCAACTTTTCAGGAACTGCTTCCCCTTGTAGGATGTACACAATATCTTATTGACGAGAACGGCGCCTTTCATCCTTCCTGCAACAAAATAAATATTTTCCGGCATGATGATAAAAAGGTGGATTGGCTAAAACAAATATTAAGAACACCCATAGTAGAGAGGCCGCTTTTCCTTTGCGCACCGGTTTACCGTGATGCAATTGTTTTTTACGATGTTGCCGGTAACATAGTTTCTTCGCTAAATGTTTGCCTCGAATGCATGTACATGGAAACGGCGCCGTTTCATCATCTTAACGGAGATTATGAGACCTACGATTTACTGAAGCGGTTTTTTATTGCGGTTGGGCATGAAGTAGAAAATCCCGACCACTTTATCATGGATGAAATCAATAAACACAAGCTAAAGAATAAGCAGCGGTGATCAACCTGTTTAATCAGCCCAACCATACAATAACTTCATTTGTCTATGCATGATGGCTTCCCGGTTTATTACAGTCGTACAAAAGAATTTGCATTCAACAGATCATCAATAACCTAAGCCCGGATTTTTCCTTTGGCGCCCTGTGAAGACAAGGAAGCACCTGGCTTTCAGGATGATCAACCGCCAACCTCCACAGATGACCAAGGCCTAAGCTTATTGGATGTGCATCAGGTTTAGCCTGATAGTGCAGATCAAAGAAATGTTCACTTAAGAATGACTCAAAACCTTCATCTGCTCCGTCATACAGCTTTTTGAGTTGATCACGTATTTCCGGGATAAGTATTTTCTTTATGCCTTGTGAATTTGGTAATATTTCACTCGACTCCCCGTAGTAAGTACATAAAAAGGTATCGGTTGGTACCGGAGACCGATCCACATGAAAAGAATATACATCGGTCGGGAAAAAAGGGTAGGTATCATCCCTGTCATAGTGATTGATCACATTAAGCGCAGGCGATGCGCCATGAGCTTTCAATGCCTCCAGGTCGTTTAAAAGAATTTCACGGGCAAGCTGCCCTTGTTCACTCAATTGAAGTGCATGAAGTTCCTCTTCTTCAATCTCCGTTATATTTCCGCTTAGCTCCACCTTTTTAACTATCTCAGAAAAATCACCTGTTAGTTTACGGGTCCAGCAAAGCGCATTGATTGCTCCGTTAAACGGGGTAGTAACAAGGTCTTTAAAATTGGTGACACAGTGAATTTGATGCTCAGCATGAGATAGATCTATCATAATATAAAATCAAGTATGAAGTCAGGTTGGGCCAAAAACTGATTGGAAACTTTTGGTAAAGATAACAACAAAAAGCTAACAGCTTAGGTCTCCGGGTGAGTGCAGACACTATTTCCAGGTAAATCCATCCATTCTGAATA
>JBCNPS010000421.1:0-6788 GCA_039593235.1 Chitinophaga sp.
AGGCTGGTCAGGACGTACTGGACGACGGCGATCTGGCGGCGCTGCAGGCCAGGTTCGTGGCGGCGCTGGCGGCGTCGCCGGCGTTTACTGGAACGCCGACCGCGCCGACGCCGGATGTTTCCATAGGAGGCAATTTCCAACCTGCCATTTCACAACAGCTGGCGGATAACCGGATCAAAGCCGGCAACCGGGTGATGGTGCATGTTACTTATTTATTCTGATGTTTATGCCCAGGCTACCGTAAACACATGAAATCCATTTTCAAAACGATAGCTTTCCTGCCAGCCATGAAGCCGGCATATCTGGCGTACAATAGCCAGCCCCAGCCCGGTGCCGGTAGTGTTGGGAGAGGAGGCGCCAAAGCGCCTGAAAAGCACTTCTTCCTCCAATGGCCCGGCGCCGGTATTGGATATTTCCAGCAGGTGTTCCCGGAGGGTGATCATCATAACATCTTTCTGATGACTGTGTCTTACAGCATTCATGATAAGATTGGTAAGCATAACTTCCGCCAGCACTTTATTACCCGGTAATATTATTTCGGGTGTAATACGCTTTAGCACCTCCAGTTGCTTGTCCTCCAGGAAGTCTTCCAGCAATGTAAGCTGGCTTTCCAATATCATGGAGAGGTTGATGGTTTCCTTTACGGAAAACTGGCTGTTCTCAATTTTAGCCAGCAGCAGCAGGTTCTTATTGATCCGGGTAACCTTCGAAAGAGATTGATGGGCTTCATTGATCAGCCCCGATTGTTCATCCGTGATTGGTTTGCTTTGGTGTAGCAGATCCAGTTTAAATTTTACAATAGACAGGGGCGTTTGTAATTCGTGTGAGGCGTTGTGCGTAAACTCCTTTTGTTGTTTATAGGCGGTGATATTACCCGCAATTAATTTTTCCAGGTAACGGTGAAGCGTATCAAACTCCTCGGTGCCGCTGTCTTTGAAACATATGGCATGTTGCTTATGCAGATCGAATGAGGCTATTTCCTGCAATGTATTATAGAAAGGCTGCCACAGCTGCTTCGATATTCTCCTGTTAATAAAAATAAAACCACCTAATAAGATCAGGAAGAAAATAAAGGTGATACCGCCAATGGCAATGATCGTTTCATAGGATTCTTCTATATTGGTTTCCTGGGTAAGACGCAACACCTTTCCATTGATGGTAAAGTATGTAACCAGCCCCTGGAACCTGTCCCAGCCTTTTGCCGGGATGTATTTATTTTTCCGGTAGATGTTATAGGTAGAATCCGGGCGCAGGGCCGCAGCGGGCTGCAGCTGTGTTTCAGGATGCAGTTTATTCCAGAGCGCCACGCTTTCGCCGAGCTCTTTGTCGGAAAGTGAAAGCGACTGCAGGTTTTGCCGGGTGGTGGCACTTACAATACGGTTATGTTCTTTTAATTCATGTTTCCAGATGAAATCTATAATGGCATAATATGCGGGGATACTGCAGGCCAGTACAACCCCGGCATACAACACAAATGCCTTCATCGATTTATTAAGCAGCTTATTCATATAGTAGTTGATAATGCATATGCATTAAAGCTGCTAAGATAGGCTATACTTCCCAACGATAGCCGGTAGCGTATATAGTTTTAAGATAACCCGCGCACCCGGCCTCACCCAGTTTTTTCTTGAGATTCTTAATATGGGCGTAAATAAAATTATGATCGTCTAACATCCCCGCAAGATCGCCGGAAAGATGTTCTGCCAGCGCGTTTTTAGAGACAACTTTATTTTTATTGCCAATGAAGTACAACAGCAGGTCAAATTCTTTTTTGGTAAGGATCACCGGTGTGGTATTAACATGCACCGTTTTGGACAGCAGGTTGATGGTGAGTTCATTTTGCCGGATAATATTCGTGTTGTTGAATTTTCTTCTTCTGATAATAGAATATATCCTGGCCGACAGTTCAGGTAAATGAAAAGGTTTGGCGAGATAGTCGTCCGCCCCGGTTTGCAATCCCTTTATTTTATCTTCATAAGAATCCTTCGCTGAAATAATAATGATACCTTCTTCCCTGTCGCGCTTCTTTATTTCTTCCAGTAACCTGATGCCATCACCACCGGGTAACATAATATCCAGTAGTATGCATTCGTACTCAAACATGTCTATTTTTGCCAAAGCCTGTTGATAGGTGCCGGCATATTCACAGGTATAATTTTCGCCCGACAGATAAGAAATAATGCTTTGCGCCAGCTGTATCTCATCTTCTATGACCAGTAATTTCATGGCACTAAATTAGACTTCAATTCTGAATAAATTCTGAACTTATGGCTTACCGACAGGAACCGATTGTACGTGTATTCACATCAATTCATGCTTTTGTTATTGTTAATTTGTTGTAAATAAATTAATTACGTATTTATATTTATGTTTTAGGGAGATGATTAACGGATGCGCTACCTGCATTACGAGAGCCGGTCACAGCTGAATCTGCCTGATGGAACTTTTCCCGATCCGTCTGAGTCATACGCGCTGATTGGTCTTTCTTTGCAGAAAATTAATCTCGTTGAAACATTTATACTTTATTCTCGCCCTTATTTTTATCAACCTTACTGTACTGGCACAGAATGGTGTTATCAAAGGAAAGATCAGTTCGGCCGACGGGCAGCCTGCAGCATTTGTAACTATCGGATTGAAAGATACTAAAAAGGGAACCCTCACCGATGAAGCGGGTTTGTTTATACTGAAAAATGTAAAACCCGGTAGCTACACGCTGGTGATCTCTTACACCGGTGCAAAAACATTACACCAGGATGTAACTATCGGCGCAGATGAAGTAACCGCTGTGAATATTGCACTGGAGGCCACTGCCAGCCAGTTGAACGAAGTAGTGGTAGACGGTACCAAAACAAGAACCATCAACAAAAGACCTGTAAGCATCGGGAAATTACCGGTGCCGGTAATGGACCTGCCGCAGAGTGTGGCTATCATTGGTCATGAAGTACTGGAAGATCAGCAGGCGCAACGCCTCAGTGATGTGGTGAAGAATATAAATGGCGTGTACATGGCTTCTACAAGAGCAGGTACACAGGAAACATTTAACGCGCGTGGTTACGGATTTTCCAGCACCAATACTTTTAAGAACGGCGCCCGTGTAAACTCAGGCGCTATGCCGGAAATGAGTTCCCTCGAAAGGGTGGAAGTGTTGAAAGGAAGCGCCGCTATCCTCTATGGTAACGTAGCTCCCGGCGCTATCATGAATATGGTAACCAAACAACCTAAATTCAATTTCGGTGGGGAAGTAAATCTCCGTGCCGGCAGTTACGGTTTGCTGAAACCCGCTTTTGATATTTATGGCCCCCTGTCTTCTAAAATAGCGTACCGCGTAAACGGTACCTTTGAAACAGCAGACAGCTACCGCGACCAGGTACATTCCAAACGCTATTATGTAAATCCATCCCTGTTGTTCAAACTGAGCGACCGCACGGAACTGCTGGTACAGGCGGATTACCTGAAACATGATTTTACCCCCGACTTTGGTACCGGTTCCATCGCCGATACCGCCCTGATCAAAGTGCCTCGTAATACTTTCTACGGTGCTCCCTGGCAGTATGCACATACGCAACAAACCACCGCTTCTGCCAATATTAAACACAGGCTGAATGATAACTGGTCCATTACCGGTAACATTGCTTACTCCAAATACTACCGCGATTACTATTCAATAGAGAGGATCCAGGCAAAAAAAGACAGCACCTGGGCCCGCCCGCTTGGAAGAAACGCTACCAATGAAGACTACTACGCTGCACAGGTGGATTTAAACGGTAAAGTAAGGACCGGCGCTATAGAACATACTATCCTGGCCGGTGTGGATGCAGACAGGTATCTTACCGGTACCTATGCTTACGGCGTTCCGTCTATCAACAAAACAACAGGTATCTACGATATCATCAATGTATACGAACCCAATAAATTTCCACGCCGTACTGATATGCCGGCAGACACCCTGAAAACCGTGAGCAACGCGCCAGTTAACAGGTTAGGGGTGTACGTGCAGGATCTGATCAGCATCTCCGAAAAGATCAAGGTAATGGCAGGTGTGCGTTTCTCCTACCTGCAAACAGAAGCGCCGGTTGTTTATGACTTCAAAGGTGGTAAAACGCCAGGTGAGGCCAAGTATGATCATGCCTTTTCTCCCCGTTTAGGTGTAGTGTACAAGCCAATTGCCTCCACTGCTTTGTTTGCCAGCTATTCTACTTCCTTTACACCAAACAGTGGCCAGGATGTATATGGAGAAAACCTGAAACCATCCAATATAGAGCAATATGAACTGGGTGTGAAGAATGATATCTTTAATGGCCGTTTATCCGTTAACGTTACAGCTTACCGCATCAGGAACAACAACTATGCACAGATGGCGGCATTTCAGAAAGACGGTGTTACCCCCAACACCTTCACTAATGTAAAAACACTGATAGGGGAAACCCTTAGCCAGGGCGTTGAACTGGATATTGCCGGTCACCCGCTGCCAGGCCTGGACATCATTGCCGGTTACAGCTATAACAACATGACCATTGAAAAAACACCTGGTCTGAAAGGAAGTTCCATAGAAGGGGAGCGCCTGGTAGGTAACCCTAATCATACTGCAAACGCCAGTGCGTTCTACACTTTACAGGAAACTAAGTTAAAGGGCCTGAAGCTGGGCGCAGGATTTTACTACATAGGTCAGCGCTTTGCAGGCTGGAACAATACCATCGGGCAAACACAGCAATACAACAGGCTGATCTCCGTTCCGGGCTTCTCTACACTTGACCTGAGTGCAGGATACGCTTTCAAACGTTTCGCAGTAATGGGTAAGGTATCCAACGTTACTAATACTTACAGCTATTACGTACACGAAAACTATAGCATTAACCCGATACCCCCAACACAATTTACAGGAACCGTGTCGTATAAGTTCTAGGCTTACATCTTACTATAAAATAAAAAATGCGGAAAGATTCTTTCCGCATTTTTTATTTTATTCAATCCCTTCTGTTATTTTAGCTGAAACTTTTATTGATCCACGTAAGGCAACTACATTCAGGTCGGGCATGCCCGTAAGGTCCTGCTATGCAAGCCCTCATTATCAGAAATCTATGCAAATGATTAATTCACTTTCAAATGTGCGCCGGCTGCTGCAGCTATCAGCATGGTTGCTGCTGTTTATGCCCCGCATCGCCAATGCCCAGCAATCCGTTTTCGATGGCGGCAGGTCGGCCTGGCACGAGGGATTTGACCGCTATGATTATATCATGGATGAACAAACGCTCGTTATTACACCCTATAAGGCGCCTGAAGGGGAGAACTACGGAGTGAAGGAGCCACCTCCCGGAAAACGGAGATGTATCATTGTAGCGCCCCGGAAGGCTGCTGCCGGCAATCCCTGGTCGTGGCGCGGCTGTTATTGGGATCATCAGCCCCAATCGGAAGTGGAACTGCTGAAACGCGGCTTCCATATCGCCTATATTTCCGCAAGCGCCACACTTCGCCCGGGAAAGGAGTGGGATGCCTGGTACCGTTTCCTTGTAGAGAAAGGACTATCGCCCAAACCCTGTTTTACCGGCATGAGCAGGGGAGGGGAATTTGAATATACCTGGGCCACCGCTCATCCCGACAAGGTAACCTGTATCTATGCCGATAATCCTGCTGTTAATAAGGATATATTGATGAAACTGGGCGCGCTTGCCGGTAATAATGTACCGCTGCTGCATGTATGTGGCAGTCTCGATCCGCTGTATCTTTCCGCAACGGCAGCCATAGAGGCAATATACCCGGCCTTTGGAGGGCGGATCTCCGTAGTGATCAAAGAAGGCGCTGCGCATCATCCGCATAGTTTGCATAACCCGGCGTTGATAGCAGATTTTATGGAGCAAAGTGTAAAGGAAATACAGCCAACACCCGGTTTTATAGATGGCGCCTATACGCAGGCATGGTATACCAGCACCAAAACGGAGTATAAATTTGTTGCAGCGGAAAATGCCTGGCTTACTTTCCGCGGGCCATTATTTACGGAGGGGTATCACCGTTATACTTTCCAGTTGCCAGGTGTGGAATCATTTATCACTGTTATTGCCCCTGAAAAAGCGGCTGCCGGAACGCCCTGGGTGTTCCGTGCTACCTGGGTAAAGCCCGATGCCGCAGTGGATCAGGCCCTGCTGGCGCGCGGTTATTATATTGTAACAGGTCCGGTTCCCTATAATTTTGATGGTCCTCAGCTCACCCAGTGGAACCTCGTGTACCAGCATTTAACAGCAAAGGGTTTTTCATCCAGGCCCGTTATTGAAGGTGAAGGCGCCGCAGCCGGGGAGGCTATTGCATGGGCAGCACAGCATCCGGGCAATGTAGCTTGTATATATGCCGAGAACCCTGTGCTGAAAACGATTGCCATGTCTGATGTACAGCCACTTGATCAACTGGCGCCGCTGGCAAAGGCGGGTGTTCCCGTTATGTTGGTGGCAGGCAGTAACGATCCGGCATTAAGCGATAATACCCGCACCGCAGAAAAGCGTTACCGCAAGGCAGGTGGAAAAATAACGGTTATTGAACGCAGGAATGAAGCGCATTTCTTATTGCAGCAGGATGCTGCTGCAGCGGTTCGTTTCATAACTGCATCCACTCATACGGAAGCTAAGTAAACTATCATATGCCTGTAACGCCATCCGTTGTTTGTACGGATGGCGTTGTATTTTAAGAAAGCGCCCAAACAATTTTGCCCTTCGGTTGTTCAGTAAGAAATCTTTCGTAGCTCAGCCGCTATCATTTGCTAACTTATTAATGAACAGAATTATGATCAGGGTAATTCTCAC
>JBCNPS010000422.1:0-6779 GCA_039593235.1 Chitinophaga sp.
GTGGTGGACAATACATTTGGCGCGGCAGGTTATTTAAGCCGCCCGCTGGAGCATGGGGCCAATGTGGTAGTGGAAGCCGCCACCAAATGGATTGGCGGTCATGGTACCAGCATTGGCGGTATCATTGTGGATGGCGGGAACTATAACTGGGGCAATGGTAAATTTGTGCAGTTCAGCGAGCCGGATGAGGCTTATCATGGTATGAAGTTCTGGGAAGTGTTCGGGTCGCACAGCCCGTTTGGCAATATTGCCTACATTATCCGTGCACGTGTAGCCGGCCTGCGGAGCTGGGGACCGGCACTGGCGCCACAGAACTCCTTCCTGTTCCTGCAAGGGCTGGAAACCCTCTCCCTCCGGGTACAACGAACGGTAGATAACGCATTGGCGCTGGCCCAATGGCTGCAGCAACATCCGCAGGTGGAATCTGTTAACTATCCCGGGTTGCCGGATAATAAATACCATGCACTGGCAAAGAAGTACCTGCAAAATGGCTTTGGCGGCGTATTGAGCTTTAAGATCAAAGGCGGTAAGGAAACAGCGGATAAATTCGTACAGGCGTTGAAGTTAATATACCATCTTGCCAACGTGGGCGATTCCAAAACACTGATCATTCACCCTGCTACCACTACGCACCAGCAACTCAGCGAGGAAGAGCAAAAGAAGGCGGGTGTAGCACCAGGTGTGTTGCGCATTTCACTGGGCATTGAGCATATCAGTGATATTAAGGGAGATATTGAACAGGCGTTCCAAACGGTTGCCTGAAAATAGTGACCGTGGTTGTTGTAACTGTTGCAACAACCACGGTTTTATTCATTGTCTTTTTTATTACCAAGCTTGATCTTTACCTTTCCATCCTTTTCAGATACCGCACGCAGGTGTATAACGATCCCCTTCCTGCTGCGTTTGCGTTTTTCTTCCCTGTCGGTTATCGCAGAGTCTTTGGCCGGGTTCCTCAATGGAATATCCAGGTTAATATTGGTACCTCCATCTATTCCATACACGCCGTTCACATCAATATTGATGGCGCTGGAAGCAATGCGCATGGGCGGGATCAGGATCTTGTTTCCCTGCACCTGGAAAGTATTGGAGAGGTTTTCAATGGTGATGCTATCCAGGTGGCGTTTACGGAAAGCGAAGTTACCGATATCCGCCAAAGGGCCGAAGTTGACCAGCGCCCCGTTCTTCAGGTTAAAATTGATGGAGCCGTAAAGGGAGTTTTTCGCAAGACTTCCATTATCCAGCACGTTTCCTTTCAGGTTTACTTTCGCTGACACATTTCCTTTCAGGTTATCCGATTTAAGCGACGACATACCGAAGTTATCGAACGCGTAAAACAGCTGGTTGATATGTACATTATTCACGGTGGCGTTCATGTTAAAATTGTTGTTATTTCCCTGCTGGTGAAGCGCTCCGGCCAGCTGCATATTTCCGCCTGCGTGTTGCAGCGCAATTTGCTTTAACAGTATATCCGTACTCGTTAGTTGTACGGAGGCTTTTACGTTCTGCGCGGTAAAGCGCTGGTAAATGATCTTATCCAGTTGCACCTGCATCACTACGTTACTGGAAGCCAGTACCACATCCAGCTGCCTGTTCACGCGACTCATTTTGGCCTTTTGCTGGCTGCGGGATGTTTTCACCTTGCGGCGCGGCGCCAGGAAGCTTTTAAATTCATTCAGGTCTACCAGCTGGCTGCGGATATTCCAGGTGAGTTCAATTTTATCCGGTGTGGTAAAGTACAGGTTGAGGAGGTTTTTCACCATACCATCCATCTGCAGGTTACTTTTTTGTGTTTGTATGTGGATGTTTTCCAGCAGCAGATCCTGCCCGGTGAAGCGCAGGGAGGCATTGGCATCGTGAAAAGATAAGTTACGCGGCAGATAGGTAAATGCGCCTTGCTTTATCTGCACTACTCCTTCCAGGGAGGAAGGGGTATTATCACTGGCCAGCACGGGACCGGTGTAATACAGGTCGGCATTGGCACTGCCCTCCTTAAACAATATGGGGCTTTCGTCAGGACCGCTGTTCAGGTTCGTTAGCGGGAAAGCCGACCGGAAATGTCCATGCAGTAATGGTTGCTTCAGGTTTACCACCCGGATGGTATCTGCCTTCAGCGGCGCCCCTGCCAGGGTAGCGCTCAACCCGAAAATATTAACGGCGGAGTTTTCGTCGTTATGGCCCTGGCCCGGCAACACTTCATTGTTAAACCTGCCGGTGAAATTACAGTTGGTCCATTCGCCCATTGTGCTCACCAATACATTGTTGGTGGTTTTCCAGGTAATAAGCACCCTGGGGGTATCCCGGTATTTCATATGCCCGTCGAGGTTAGCCTCTGCATCCAGTGGTTTGGTGAGTGTAATGCTGCTCAGTTTCGTGCTGATATTGGGCGATAACCAGGAGGCAGCATCATGCAGCAATACCTGGTTGGCATTAATTTTCAGGTGGAAAGGCGGTGGTTTTTCGCCAAAGCCAAACTGCCCGGTGATCAGCACCGGGTGATCATCTATCCGGATCTCCTGCTGCGGTATGTGAAGGATCTTTGTGCGTTTATTGAAGATAACGGAGAGGTTTAACTGCATTTTTTTATCTTTCAGATAACTTCCTTTGTTGGTATTAAAAGCAAAGCTTTCAGACAGGATATCCGATATCATGGTAAACTGTATACTGGTATCGGTAGCGTCCATTTTGCCATCCAGCTGGCGTATATCCAGTTGGAACAGTTTAAACTTCTGCCGGTTATCTATCACAAAACTGATATTCTTTAACGTCAGCTTACTGATATTCGCATCTTTTGCGCCTTTGTTTTTCTTTTCCGGGGCTGATTTCCGTTGCAGTACATAGGTGTTGGAATAGCCGGTGGTATCGGTATACAGGAAGATAGTACCATCCTGCAGGCTGATCTCATTTACATCTACGTGTTTGCGTAACAGTGATAACGTGTTCACCCGTACGAAAATATCATTCACATCCAGTAACGGGTGATGATGCTGCTGGAAAAGGCTGTCTTCCAGCACTACTTTTTTCAGGGCGATAGATACGTTGGGGAAGCTTTTCAACAGGGAAGGCTCCATATCGCCGATGCGGATATTCCCGCTCAGGCGATCATTCAGCTGGGCGGTGATCTGTTTAAGGAAATTATCTTTATTGGCATGTATGTACCAGGTCATCCCCAGGAATAACAACACCAGGAGTGCGATAAAGATACCGCCGGCAATAAGGATGATCCGGAGCCATTTTCTCATGTGGTAAAGGTTTATCTGCTATAACAGCCTGAGCTGCTAAACAGTTCACCAACCCATAAAAACCATGCCCGTTCCACAAAGTGTAACAGCAGCGCCGCTGATGGCGGCCATGTATCTTTCGGTGGCAACGGGTTTCATGAGGGAAAACCCATAGTATCCCAATAGCACCATGATGATCATGGTAAGGATTGTAAAAAAGGTGAACGTGGCAATGAGCATCACAATGCCGGGTACAGATTGTTGCGCTGCGGGGTAAAATAATAACGGCAGTAATGGTTCCGATGGCCCCATTACAAATATCACGAACAAAATCCACGGCGTTACGCGGATCCTTTTCTGCGGCGCCACATACGCTTCATTGTGGCGATGCTGGTACACATACATATCTCCGTCGTCGTACACATCAAAATGTTTATGCGGCTGGTTGGCAATGGCTTTGTACAATCCCCAGATGAGGTAAAAAAGCCCCAATATCAGCAATGCCCATCCCGCAATGCCGCCACGTACTTCCGTGATGGCGGTAAAGCGTGACAACTGCCATCCCAGCACCACCCCTATCATGCCAATAACCAGTGAGCTCATTACATGCCCCAGGCCGCAGAGAGCCGTCCACCCGATGGTTTTAGCCACCGACCATTTACGGGTACGGGAAAAAACGATAAAGGGCACATAATGATCCGGTCCGGAGGCGGTATGGAGACAGCTAATGGTAACTGCCGTCAGCAATAAACTGTTATCGATAAATGACATACGGTTGTTTTAAACGGGTAAATGTTTGGCCAGTTGCTGCTGGCATTCAAATAGTTGTTCTCCGCTGTGCCCCAGCATCCTTACCATGATACCATTCCCTTCGGTACGGGTAACCCCGGCCAGGATACCGGGCTGTTGTTCCAGGTAACGGTGAAGGCTATCCGTAGTTTCCGTCATGGATACTTCTTCACGGGTATCGAAATACAGGAAAGTGGCCTGGTGGGTGTATCCTTCCATCCAGCCCATTGCCTGGAAAGTGGTAACGCCGGGCTGCATCAGGAGATTATCCATCAGTAGCAGCTGCGTTCCTGCAAACACGCGGGTAATGCTGTGCAGCTTTTTAAACAGGAATACTTCTCCGTTTAGTTTACGCCCGCAGGTTATGATCTCTCCCCATACAAGGCGGCAATTGTCCGACAGGTACAGGTTCGTATAGCCGGTGTAGGTAGCCTTTTCATGCGGCACCAGCGGGTGCGGCAAAAAGGTGAAGGTGCTGCCTGGTTGCAGGTGAACTTCCATTTCCTGGGTGGCGCCGGTTTCCATGTTAAACAGCCGCTGATAGGCCTGTGTTTGCAGGTGTAAACCGGTGCCGGCAGCTACGGTGATTTCCATCCGGTAATGGTCTTTATCCAGCATGCCGGGTGAAGAGCTCATCATCATGAGGCGTAATACCGGGTCGCTGCGCTCCTCCCGCACATTGGCCACTTTAAAGGGCCTTGTGCAGAAGCACTCCTTCAGGTAAGTGCTGTTATCCCTTTTGCCCGTCAATATCTTCAATTCACTGATCATGTAAGGAGATTAGGCGCTGCAATGTCTTCCAGTAAGGCGTATCTTTTGATCCAGTTGATCACGTTATCGAGCCCTGTGCCGCTCATAAGGTCTGTGAATACGAAGGGTTGTCCGTTCCTCATTTTGCGGGCGTCCCTTTCCATTACGCCGAGATCTGCATGTACATATGGCGCCAGGTCAATTTTATTGATCACCAGCAGGTTGGAACGGGTAATACCCGGACCTCCTTTACGGGGTATTTTATCCCCTTCTGCCACGTCTATTACAAAAATGGTTACATCGGCCAGGTCGGGGCTGAAAGTGGCGGAAAGGTTATCCCCACCGCTTTCTATGAACACGATCTCAATATCCGGGAAGCGGCGTACCATTTCTTCCACGGCTTCCAGGTTCATGCTGGCATCTTCACGGATAGCGGTATGCGGGCAACCGCCGGTTTCCACGCCAATGATCCTTTCCGGGGGTAGCAGGCTGTTCTTTGTAAGGAACTCCGCATCTTCCTTTGTATAAATATCATTGGTGATCACCGCCACCTGGTAGTGCTGCGCCATTTGCCTTGTGAGGCGCTCAATGAGCGCTGTTTTACCCGAACCTACCGGGCCGGCCACTCCTACTTTTATGTATTCTCTGCTCATGGTATGAATAATTATAATTACGACATATACAACCGGCTGTAGAGGCGTTCGTGTTGCATGCTGCGGATATCAAATGCGGCATTGCAAAGCCCAATTAATGATCTATCCGGTTGTATCGTAGCTTCCGTCAGTTCTTCCAGTAAGGGTTGCAGGTCAAAGATGATATCTTGTCCGTCCATTTGCCCCAGGGGCACCAGTTTCACGCAGTTGGTCACCATACCCGTAGCGGCGTTATAATAAAAGCCAAACAAGGCTGCCTGCAATGAGATACCGGTGAGGTATGCATAGATCCCGAATGCCAGGCTGTAATGCGGGCTGCTGCCGGCTACCGTTTCAAACTTTGTTACCAGCTCACTGTGATACCTGCGACTGAAAATGCGCGTAAGCCGGGCGCCCAGTTTCCGGCTGGCTTCCCGCAGCTCCCGTGGCGCTTTTACGGCGGTACACAGCTGTTGCAGCTCCAGCAATTCATCCAGGTTATTTTGTGCGGCGGCGGTATAGGCCAGGCTCATAAATGCGGCATCGTTATAGCGCATATTGTTTTGCAGCATGTTACGCACAAAGGTGGCGGCAGTAGCTGCATTGTGTACCAGGCCCTGTTGCACAAAGGTTTCCAGCCCGGCGGAATGAGTGTAGCCGCCGATGGGCAGCGTGCTGTCTGCCAGGTGTAATAAGCTGCCCGGGTAATGCTGTTCCATCTCTTTTATTTTGACGCCAGTTCCAGGATCTTTTCAAAAAACGAAGGACCGCTGTTCCCGTGCGTATGTGGTTGCACGTTAGTACGCAGGATGTGCAGCAACTTACGCCGCTCCTTTACCACCGGGTAACCTGCGGCATGCAGCCAGCGGTACAGCGGCTCATCTGCAGGGATAAGCAATTGCTCGTTTTCGAGGAAAAGCGGCAGGTGTTTGTTGCCGATCTCGTAGCATACCTTTGCCATTTCCGCCATGTTACGCGGGCTGATCACAATGGCCTCACAGGGAAGAATGTCTACCACGATCACCAGGTCATCATCCTGGTAAAGGATATCATTTTGCTGAAGGTGTTGTCCTTCCCTGGTAAACTTCAATGCCACTTCCCGCCCGCCGGCAGTATGTTTTCGCTGGATGCGCCGGGAGGTTTCAAACCATTCCAGCGGCAGCAGGTCTGTTTCTTTGCTGCTGCGTGTATGCGTATCCGTGTTTCCTATGATTTCCCTTACCAGCATATCATCTGCGGATTAAAATAAAAAATAGCGTTGTGCAAGCGATAGTTCCTTCAGTGGCTCGCAGGTAATTTTTTCTCCATCCACCCGCACTTCGTATGTTTCGGGATTAACCGTGATATCAGGTGTTTTATCGTTATGCACCAGGTCTTTTTTGGAGATGTT
>JBCNPS010000423.1:0-6776 GCA_039593235.1 Chitinophaga sp.
GGTAACACGGTGGGAGGTATGGATAAAACGGAAGACTTTTTCGCTACGTACCTGTCTAACCCCCGTGGTGGCCGCCTTCAAAACCTGGTGCATCACGAATGCGGCAGCATCACCGAACTGGTGGCCGACAGCCTGGGTGTGCGGCATCACATTTCTACCATCAGCACCGCCTGTTCTTCAGGCGCCAATGCCCTGATGTACGGTTCCCGGCTTATCCGCAATAATATTGTAGATGTAGTGATCGCGGGCGGTACAGATGCGCTTACGCGCTTCACGCTCAATGGGTTCAACACCCTCATGATCCTTGACCAGCAGCCTTGCCGGCCATTTGACGATACCCGCACCGGGCTTAATCTTGGTGAAGGCGCTGGCTATGTGGTACTGGTATCCGATAGCCTGGCCGCCGGATTGCAGCCCTGGTGCCGCCTCAGCGGCTTTGCCAACGCCAATGACGCCTTTCACCAAACGGCCTCTTCGCCGGATGGTACCGGCAACTACCTGGCCATGAAGGGCGCACTGGACATGAGCGGATTGCAGCCGCAACAAATTGGTTATATTAATTTACACGGCACAGGTACACAGAATAATGATGTATCTGAAGGAATCGCTATAAACCGGCTTTTTGCGCCGCATTTCCCGGCCATGAGTTCTACCAAATCTTTCACCGGTCATACACTGGGCGCCAGTGGTGGGATTGAAGCCGTATTTTCGGCACTGGCAGTGAAAGAAGGAATTATTTACCCGAATGCGCGCTTTGAGCACCAGATGAAAGAATTACCGTTTGCACCCGTTACCGCTTTTTCTGCAGGTCATGATCTGCAACATGTAATGTCCAACTCATTCGGTTTTGGCGGCAATTGTTCCAGCCTGGTATTTTCAAGGGCCAGTTAACAGCTATAAATTATGCATATCTATATAAACGGCACCGGTTGTATTTCTCCGCAGGAAACTGCGCTGGGAGGCCCTTTGCTGGCTGTTCCCCGGGAATACGAACAGGTGCGCCTGGCTACAGTGGATCCGGATTATAAACAATGGATCGATGTGAAACAGATCCGCAGGATGAGCCGCGTGGTAAAAATGGGTGTAGGCGCCGCCAACCTGAGCCTGGAAGCCGCCGGGATTACGGCTCCGGATGCTATCATTACCGGCACTGCTTACGGCTGCCTGGATGATACGGGCGTATTCCTTACTAAAATGGTGAACCAGCAGGAGGAAATGCTTACGCCTACTGCATTTATACAAAGCACCCACAACACGGTAGCCGGCCAGATTGCCCTGCTGCTGGGCAGTAACGGGTATAACAATACTTTTGTTCACCGCGGCTTTTCTTTTGAAAATGCCCTGCTGGACGCTATCATGATACTGAAAGAAGGATCGGCGCAAAATATCCTTGCCGGCGGAGTGGATGAAATCACTAATCATAGCTTCCAGCTGTTATCGCGTTTCGGCCTTTATAAAAAGACGCCGGTAAAAACGATGGAGCTGCTGAACAGTCCTTCCAGGGGCACCATTGCCGGGGAAGGCGCCGCTTTTTTTACATTGGGTATTACCAAACAACCGGGTGCGGCAGCGGAATTATCCGGTGTAAGTACTTTGTATAAACCGTTGTGGGAAGGAGAAGTGATAGGGCATATTATGAAATTCCTGGAAGATAATAATTGTACACCCGCAGATATCGACCTGATCGTTACCGGCAGGAACGGGGATATTGACCAGGATGAAATTTATGAAGAAATAGCGGAAGCGTTGTTCCCTGATCATGCGGAAGCCAGCTTCAAGCACCTTTGCGGCGAATACCCTACAGCAGCATCATTTGGCGTATGGATGGCCAACGCCATTATTGCAGAACAGGAAGTACCTGAAGCAGCTGTGTTTTTTGGTGCAGCCCCTGAAAAAATAAAGAAAGTATTAGTCTATAATCATCACCAGGGAACACATCATTCGCTGGTATTACTCACCGCATGTTAAATAACCGGATCGTAAATATCGTTGCCGTTATCAGTCTCCTGGTACTCCTGTTCCTGGATAAGGTAATGGCGTATGGTATTCCCTTCTGGTGGTATGGCCTGCCGGTGCTCATTTTCCTTCCTGTTACCGTTTACGGCGCCATGAATATTGAATCCGGCTTTTTCCTGAAGGTACGTTGCGAGGCGGATACTACTGAAAAGGTGGTAGCGCTTTCTTTCGACGATGGCCCGCAGGAAGCGTTTACGCCGGAAATACTGGATACCTTGCGCAGGGAACAGGTACCTGCTGCTTTTTTTTGTATCGGGAAGAATATCACAGGTAATGAGCACTTACTGAAACGGATATACGACGAAGGTCATGTGATAGGTAACCATACTTTTTCACATCACTTCTGGTTTGATATGAAGCTGTCTGGCAATATGCTGAAGGATATGCAGCAAATGGATGCGCTCACCGTAGAGGCTACGGGGCTGCACCCGCGCCTGTTCCGCCCGCCATACGGCGTTACCAATCCAAATCTTGCGAGGGCGGTGAAAGCAGGTAATTATCTGCCGGTAGGCTGGAACATACGCTCACTGGATACGGTAGCAAAGAATGGAACCGCTTTACTGCACCGCATCCTGGAGCAGTTGAAACCCGGTGCTGTTATTTTACTGCACGATACCTGTAAAATCACGGCGGATATCCTCCCGCACCTGATCCGGGGAATCCGTGAAAAAGGATACCGGCTGGAAAGAATTGATAAAATGTTAAATGTACGTGCATATGTGTAAATGGCTGTTAATTTTGATGGGTTGTGTAATGAGCCTGCAAACACAGGCCCAGTCCGGTTTTAAGCCGGTGGGAGATATGGCGCCGCTGAAACAGCAGTTTGCAAAGGCCGCTCAGAATACCCAAAGTATCCAGTGCGATTTTGTACAGGAAAAGAACCTGAGCATGTTATCCGACAAAATTGTATCTAAAGGAAAATTCTGGTTTAAGAAAGATAATAAAGTAAGAATGGAATACCTCCAGCCTTCGTATTATTTGCTGGTGATCAACGGGAAAGATATCCGTATTAAAGATGCACAGAAAGAGAATAAAGTATCGGGGAAGAATAACAAGCTGTTTGAACAGATCAATAAAATTACGGTAGACTGTGTAAGAGGAACCGTGCTGGATAACGCCGATTTTTCTGTGAAGGCCGCTGAAAACAGCCAGCAATACCGCCTGGAGCTTACACCGGTGAACAAGGTGATGAAAGAATATTTTCAAACAATTGTATTGCTGGTAGATAAACAGGATTATTCGGTATCAAAAATTACGATGGCGGAGCAATCCGGCGATGATACCACTATCAGTTTTTTACATAAACAATTGAATACAAATATCCCCGATGCGGTATTTTCTGCTAAGTAGCTTATTGGTAACAGTGATGCTGATGGCGGGCTGCCGGTCGGTGTATAAAGGATTACAGCCTGCAAACGGGGAGGTGAATTGCATCCGGCAATTCAGTCCGCAGTTTACATCTACGCTGTACAGTACACAGGTGGATATCCTGAAGCATCACTTAAGTGGGCTCCTGTTTTTTAAGCAGATGCCCGACAGCAGTATCCGCATAGTGTTTGCTAACGAGATGGGATTTAAGTTCTTTGATTTTGAATTTGATGAACAGGGCAATTTTACCAAACACTACCTCATGGCCAAAATGGACCGGAAGGCGGTGGTGAAAACATTGCAGCAGGATTTTGCGCTGGTATTACTGCGTCCTGATTTACAACAGGCGCATGTTGCTACGGATAACCGTTACCGTTATATAGTAGTGCCTACGGAAAAAGGGAATAACTACTATATCACGGATACCGCCTGTACGAAACTGGTGCGAATAGAAAAATCGTCGCGCCGCAAACCTGCTGTTACCGTATGGATGCAGCATTACAGTAACGGCGTGCCGGATACCATTAATATCCGCCATGAACATTTCAAATTCAATATTTCATTGCAGAAAGTAGAAAAGTAAATACGTCACCATAATTATATAATCACACTGTCCAATGTTAGCAGGAAATTTTTATACCGTCACCTCGCAATCCCGGGAAGCCGGACAGGTGGCTGTCACCATTGAACTGAATGCAGCGCATCCTATATTCCAGGGGCATTTCCCGGAGCAACCCGTAGTGCCTGGCGTATGCATGATGCAAACCATTACAGAGGTGCTGGAAAGCGCGCTGGACAAAAAAGTGAAGTTGAAAAAAGCCAGCCAGATGAAGTTCCTGAACATGATAGACCCAACAAAACAACCGCTGGTAGATGTAACCCTCACTTATAAGGAAGAGGAAGGCGGATGGAAAGTGAATGCTACACTGAAGCGTGACGACAAAACATTTATGAAGTTCCAGGGTATATTCAACTAAGTGACAAACCAACCTACACATAACGAACATTTTGAGCGTCATCGTGCAGCGGTGCTTATTCCTACGTATAATAACGCGGGAACGCTGGGCCATGTATTGTCTGATGCACTGGCTTATACCAGTCATGTGATAGTGGTGAATGACGGCGCTACCGACGAAACAACCGCAGTGCTGGAGCAATTTCCATCCCTGCAGTTAGTATCGTATAGCCCTAACCGTGGTAAAGGTATAGCGCTCCGCCGCGGGTTTGCCTATGCGCTGGAACAGGGTTACGACTATGTGATCACCATGGATGCCGACGGGCAGCACTTTGCTACCGACCTGCCTGCTATGCTGCAGCAGATAGAGGAAAAGCCGGAGGCCCTCGTAATAGGCGCCCGTAACCTGCATCAGGAGAATATGCCCGGCAAAAGTACCTCCGCCAATAAAGTATCCAACTTCTGGTTCCATGTAACTACCGGGTTGAAAGGCCCCGACACACAATCGGGCTACCGCCTGTATCCCCTGCGCCGCATGGGAAATATGCATTACTTCTGCACCAAATACGAATTTGAAATAGAGGTATTGGTACGCAGCGCCTGGAAAGGTATTAAGGTAGACTGGACCCCTGTGCGGGTATACTACCCGCCCCCTGAAGAGCGGGTATCGCACTTCAGACCGGTGAGGGATGTTTCCCGCATCACCATACTGAATACGGTTTTGGTGCTGGTTACCTTTTTATATATCAAGCCCCGCGACCTGGTCCGTTTTCTTTTAAAAAAAGAAAACTGGAAAAAGATGTGGAAAGAAGAAGTGCTGAAATCTGATGAATCAAATAGCAGGAAAGCCGCGGCCATTGGCTTTGGTATTTTTATGGGAATTGTGCCCATCTGGGGATTCCAGCTGCTGGTATCTATCCTGCTATCTATTAAGTTCAAACTGAATAAAGCGCTGGTGCTGCTTTTTGCACATATCAGCACACCGCCGCTTACACCGTTCGTGATCTTTGCCAGCTTCCTGGCAGGCCGGGTATGGATGGGACAAACCGCCAAAGACCTGGTATTTTCCAACGGCATCACTTTCGACACCATCAGGGATAACCTGTTGCAATATGTATTTGGCAGTATTACCCTGGCAGTAACAGGAGGATTACTGGCCTGGTTGATCAGTTGGGCAATACTGGCTATTTTTAGAAAAGAACAGAGAAATGGGTAATCTTTTTGTAGCGATCTATAACTTTTTTGAACGGCGTAAAGCATGGATGTGGTGTTGCACCATCGCCAGTTTTTTGCTGGTAGGTTATTTTGCCGCACAAATAAAGCTGGAAGAAGACATTACCAAAATTTTGCCGCAGGATAAGAAACTGGATAAACTGCAACAGGTGTTCCAGGATTCAAGATTTGCGGACAAGCTGATTATTACCATCTCCCAAAAAGATGCCTTAAAGGAAGCACAACCTGATAGCTTAACCGCTTATGCAGCGGCGTTATCCACCCGGGCCGGCGCACAGCTGTCGCCTTATATCCGCCAGATCCAGTCGCAAACCGATGATGCTATGATCATGGGATTAATGCAGGTGATACAACAACACCTGCCTGTTTTCCTGGAAACAAATGACTACGCAAAGATCGATAGTTTGCTGATGCCCGGACAGCTGCAGCAATCCTTACAATATGATTATAATACGCTGATATCGCCAGCAGGATTGGTGCTGAAGAAAATGATCCAGGCCGATCCGGTGGGCATTTCCTGGATAGGCGTAAAGAAACTGCAGCACCTGCAATACGACGATCAGTTTGAACTGTACGATAACTACATCATCACCAAAGATCACAAACACCTGATGATCTTTATTACGCCTGCCAATCCGCCGGGCGCTACAAAAATAAATGCACAGTTCCTGAAAGGGCTTGATGGTATCAAAGACAGTTTAGACCGGCAGTATCCGGGTATTGCCGCTTCTTACTTTGGCGGCACGGCCGTTTCAGTAGGTAATGCCACCCAGTTACGACAAGACACTTTTCTCACGCAGGGGATCACGGTAGTACTACTCATTGTATTGATTACATTATTTTTTAAGAAGAAGAGAGCCCCGGTACTGGTAATGCTGCCGGTTATTTTCGGGGGCCTGTTCTCACTGGCATGGATATACGTTATAAAGGGACATATCGCGGTAATGGCGCTGGGCGCCGGCGCAGTAGTGCTGGGCATAGCAGTGAATTATTCCCTGCATGTGTTTAACCATTACCGTCACTCGCACGATATCCGCGAAGTGATCAGCGACCTGGCTACGCCAATGACGCTGGGAAGTTTTACCACCATCGGTGGTTTTCTTTGTATTACAGGAATAGCGGTAAAATTTCTTTCCTTCTGAAAGATTTAATTTAACATTGATGGGAAATACAGGCTCCATAATTTCTCACTCGTTTTATCAAC
>JBCNPS010000424.1:0-6774 GCA_039593235.1 Chitinophaga sp.
GGGGAAACGGCTTCATAGCTCAACTGAATAGAGCATTTGACTACGAATCAAAAGGTTTCTGGTTTGAATCCAGATGAGGTCACAAAAGGACGAATACGAGTACATCGGTTCGTCCTTTTTTTATGCCCTGTACGCCCGGTTTATGCCGCTGGATCACTAAAAAATACTACCTTTTACAGGCTGTTGATTTTGTTTATCCAACGGAAACCGGAATTATGATACGGATCAAGAAAGAAGGTATACTACTGCACCAAACCAACCTGGAATTTGAAAACGAAGGCGTACTAAACCCCGCTACTATCAGGGTGGGAAACAAGGTGCTTTTCTATTACCGCGCCGTGCAAAAAGGAAATCATTCAAGCATTGGTTTTTGTAAACTGAGCGCCCCGCTTACCATCGAGGAACGTCTGGATAAACCCATTCTGTTTCCTGAACATGACTATGAGGCAAAAGGAGTGGAGGACCCGCGGGTAGTGCATATCGACGGCTTGTTTTACCTTACCTATACCGCCTATGACGGCGTAAGCGCCTGTGCAGCGCTGGCCACCTCCAAAGATGGACTGCACTTTGAAAAACATGGCCTGATAGTGGCGCAAATGGATTACACAGAGTTTAAACAATTGGCGGAAACCAATGCACCGCTGGATGAAAAATATATCCGCTACAACGACTTCAATCCCCGGTTATGGGATAAGGATGTAGTTTTTTTCCCGAGAAAGATTAACGGCAAATTTTATTTTCTTCATCGTATCAAGCCGCACATACAGCTGGTAGCGGTAAACAGCCTGTCTGAACTTACAGCGGATTTCTGGAAAGATTATTATCTCCATCTTCACGATCATATCATACTAACGCCAAAGTATAAACATGAAATGAGTTATGTAGGCGCCGGTTGTCCGCCGGTGGAAACCCCGCATGGCTGGCTGTTCATTTACCACGGCGTGCATGAAACCAATGGAAGCTATGTATATGTGGGCTGCGCTGCATTGTTCGACCTCGATGATCCGTCGAAGGAAATTGCGCGGTTACCCTATCCCATATTGGCGCCGGAGCGGGATTGGGAAGTAAGGGGAGATGTGGATAATGTTTGTTTTCCTACGGGTACGGCCTTATTTGACGATACCCTTTATATTTATTACGGCGCCGGTGATGAGGTAATTGCCACCGGAACCACCAGCTTAACGGAACTGATCAATGAATTACTGAACTATCGCGTATAGCAGGCTATAATTGTTTCTATCACCCGTTTCGTTTCATCCGGGTCACGTACTTTAATACAATCTACGCCTGCTTCCCTGGCAGGATAATCATTCCCGCCAGGGAAAATGGCATCTCCGGCAAACAACATTTTATCGATGGGAATATGCAGGATACTTCTGAGCTTATGAATGCCGTAAGCCTTGTCAATACCGGGTTTGGTGATATCTACAGAAGTAGTGCCGCCCAGGTTAACAGAAAATTCCGGTATCATGTTGTCCAGCAACGCTTTCATTTTTTGTCTTTTCGTAAAATCAGGATCCCACTTTTTCTTTTCTTCCAGCGGCGCTTCCTGTCCTAATGCAGAAAAGGTGATCTGGCTGCCCCGGTCTTCAATAGCATCGCCCCACAAATGTGCGGCTTTGTATCCCAATGTATTCATAACGCTGTTTAGTGCGTCAGTAATTTTCTTTTTTTCTGCAGATGTAAAATCTTCTGCATACAATTTATTCCACCCGTGTTTATATTCATAAAACTGTGTACCACAGGTGGGTAAAATAGATAAGCGTTCCAGGTTTTTTACACCGGGTAGTTTAGCGAGTACCTGTTGCTGAAACTGCGGCCAGGCACCGCCGGAAATGATGGCCACCTTTACCACTGTTAACAGGGAATACAATAGTTTGCTCATCTCTTCATCAACGGCTGATTTGCTTTGCGCCAACGTTCCATCCAGGTCAAATACCACGAGTTGCTTCATTGATTATGCTTGTTTTTTTAGTAATGCCAGGGCGCGTTCACAAACGTTTTCTACGGTAAACCCAAATTCGCGCAACAGCACCGGGCCCGGCGCTGAGGCGCCAAAATGATCGATGGAGATAATATCGCCTGCATAATGATGCCATCCCTGCGAAATGCCGGCTTCCACTACCATCCTGTTCGTTACTTCGGGAGGTAGTACCTGATCGCGGTACGCTTGTGATTGCGCTTCAAACAGTTCCCAGCTGGGCATTGAAACAGTACGTACCGCGATATTGAATGATTGCAGTTTTTCCTGTGCGGCTACTATTAAGCTCACCTCAGAGCCGGTGGCAATAAGGATCAGTTCAGGTTTTGCATCAGGAGCATCTGCCAGGATATAGCCGCCATAACGGAGCCCGTTGGCTGCTGCATATTTGCTGCGATCCAGTGTAGGCACAGCCTGCCGCGTGAGGATCAAGGCTACGGGTGTATCCGGTTCCAGTATGGCGATCTGCCAGGCGGCAATGGTTTCGTTCGCATCTGCGGGTCGTATCACTACCAGGCGGGGAATAGCGCGGAGCGCAGCCAGCAGTTCCACCGGCTGATGGGTGGGGCCGTCTTCGCCCATCGCGATACTGTCGTGTGTAAAAACGTACACCACCTTTAGTTCGGAAAGCGCTGCCAGCCTGATGGAAGGCCGCATATAATCCGAGAAAGTGAGGAAGGTGGCGCAGTAAGGCAGTATGCCACCATGTGCGGCCAGTCCGTTGGAAATGGCTCCCATGGCATGTTCCCGCACACCGTACTGGATGTTCCTGCCATCATAGCCCCATACGCCGCCGGCTGCCCCCTGAAGGTCGCCCTGCTGCATAGTGGGACTTTCAAAATTACCGGCGTCCTTTAATTCCGTGTTGGTGGAGGTGTTCAGATCGGCGGATCCGCCAATAAAACCGGGCAGGTGTTTGAAAAACGCCTGCATCACTTTCCCGGAAGCCGCACGGGTAGCCAGTCCTTTATTATCCGCGGGAAACGGGGTGATGTCTTTGTCCCAGTCCGCAGGAATATTATCGTGTATCAGTGCCCGTAACTCTTTAGCCAGCTCAGGATATTTTTGTGCGTAGATGATCATTTGCTCTTCCCATTTGGAAGATAATTTTTTGCCCACGTCTACGGCGGCACGAAAATGATCCAGGGCTTCTCCAGGTACTAAAAAATCCGGTTCCACCGGCCAGCCCAGTTTCTCTTTTGTCAGTTTTACATCTTCCGGACCCAGTGGGGACCCATGCGCCCCGGTGGTGTCCTGTTTGGGAGAACCAAAGCCTATATGCGTACGAACCAGGATAATGGAAGGGCGGTCTGTTTCTGCCTGCGCTGCCCGGATCGCGGCGTCAATGGCATCCAGGTCGTTGCCGTCTTCTACTTTTTGTGTATGCCATCCGTACGATTCAAACCGTTTTGCATGATCTTCCGTGAAAGTAACCGGTGTGGCGGAAGCCAGCGTGATGCGGTTATCGTCGTACAGGTAAATCAGCTTACCCAGCCGTAAGTGGCCGGCAAGGGAAGCGGCTTCTGCTGCAACGCCTTCCATCAGGTCGCCGTCGCTTACCAGCGCATAGGTGTAGTGGTCTATCACGGCATCACCCGGGCGGTTGTAGCGGGCGGCCAGGTAAGCTTCGGCCATGGCAATTCCCACTCCGTTGGCAAATCCCTGTCCGAGGGGGCCTGTAGTTACTTCCACGCCGGGCGCCAATCCGCGCTCGGGATGCCCCGGCGTTTTGCTGCCCCATTGCCGGAACCGCTTCAGTTCTTCCAGCGGCAGGTCATAACCGGTTACATGCAGCAAACTATACAGCAAGGCGGAGCCATGCCCGGCGGATAATACAAAACGGTCACGGTTAAACCAATGCGGATCCGAAGGACTGTGACGCAGGAATCGCGTCCATAATACATAGGCCATCGGGGCGGCGCCCAAAGGCAAACCCGGGTGCCCGCTATCGGCTTTCTGCACTGCGTCTACCGACAAAAAACGGAGGGTATTGATACATAGCTCATCCAACGCAGCAGGATCGGGAATAAGTGAAGTGTTGTTGGTCATGGTATTCCTTTTTTGTATGAAAATGAATCACACATAGGTCAACAAACTTCGTGCGCAGAAGGTTGCCGTTTTATTTTTTAATTAGTCTACCAAAATTATAGACTTTTAAAAAATTATTGTATTATTGTACTTCATACGGCTTTCCGGGTCCGCTTTAGGGGAAATTCATCCACCTGTTGACATGCCCCGTTTATCTTTCAAAATATTACCGACATGGAAACATCATTACACTTAATGAGGAAGAATTGCTGCGTGGAATACACGGCTAACCGATGTTAGGAAGGATCAATCAAAAATAAAAAAGCCGGAACTGGTGACGCAGTTCCGGCTGGTAATCAAGGCTGTTGGAGACATTTTACAGTGATGGCAGTTACCTGCTTTCACCGGCCTCATTTTTTCATACCAAAGTAAAGATAATGAAAATTGCTATTGCATGCAGCTGCGGGCTGCTGCTGGCGGCTACCGCATGGTCGCAGGAATTGCGCGCGCCTCACAGCGCAGACACTACCAAACCTGTGCACAGGAACATTGTTCAAAACAACATTTCCCTTTCCGGACGAATTATTGACGCTAAATCACAACAGCCCATTGCAGGGGCCATTGTGCACATCAAAGGCACTACCCACGAGGTACAGAGCGGCCCAAATGGGGAATTTGCATTTCTCACCGGTCAGAAAGTACCGGTTATTTACCAGATCTCTTCTCTCGGTTATAAACTGAAGGAAGTATACGCTGATAAGTCCAATGCAGGCAATATTGCCCTGGAAGAACTCAGCACCCAGTTGAACGACGTAGTGGTGGTAGGATATGGCACCCAGAAAAGAAGGGATCTTACCAGCGCCATTTCCTCCGTAAAAGGCGCCGATGTGGTAACCGTACCCGTTGCCAGCTTCGATGCACAGTTGCAGGGAAGAGCCGCCGGCGTACAGATCAATTCCAATACAGGCGTACCCGGTGATGGGGTGTTTGTAAGGGTGCGTGGTACCACTTCTATCAATGCCGATAATGATCCGCTGTATATCATCGACGGGGTTTTTATGAATAACGCCAGCCTGCAAACGGTAAGTACCGGCGGGCGCTCTACTTCACCGCTGGCGGATATCAACCCGGCGGATATTGAAAATATAGAAGTGTTGAAAGATGCCAGCGCAACAGCCATCTATGGTTCCAGGGGCGCCAATGGCGTGGTGATCGTTACAACCCGTCGCGGTAATTATAACAGCAAAGCCAAAGTAACGGCAGATGTATCTGCCGGCGTGGCCTGGGCGCCCAAAATGTGGGATCTTACCACCGGCCCTCAACATGCGGAACTGGTGAATGAGTTTTACCGCAACTCCCTGGCGGATGCCACTGCGCTCAACGACCAGGCAGGCATCGCCAAATACAGCTACCAGCCGTTCCGGGCGCTGACCGATAATCCCGGTAAAACGCCTGCACCGCGGGGTTTACCACAGGATCAGCAAACATACGACCGCCTGGGGCAGATTTTTCAAACAGCGCCGTTGCAGAATTATAACCTGTCTCTTTCCGGTGGCAACCGCGAAACCAAGTACTATTTCGGTGGGGGCTATTCCAAACAGGAATCTATTCTCAAACCCATTTCCTTTGAAAGGGCCAGCTTCAAACTGAATATCGATCAGCGGGTGAACGATAAGGTGACCATTGGTTCCAGCAACAGCTTCTCCCGCAGCTTCCGCAGCCAGGGTCGCGCAGGCGATGGCCCGCAGGGAGGTTTGTTACAGGCGGCGCTACACACGCCTACCTATCTTCCGGAAACAAATGCCGACGGGACACCGGCCCGCTGGGCAGGTTTCGATAATGTGCAGGTACTTATCGACAATTACGATGTACACACCACCAGCCTCCGCTACATCGGCAACCTGTATCTCGATGCAACCCTGCTGCCGGACCTGAAATTCCACAGCAACATCAGCATCGATTATAATAACTATAACGAATCGGAATACTGGAATAACCTCACCCAGCTGGGCGCCAGTCCTACCAACGGTTTGGCCACTTCCGCCATTACACAGAACACTTCCTGGATCAACGAACAAACACTTACCTGGCGCAAACATGCGGGAGAGAAACATTTCTTTGGTGTATTGGTGGGTAACACGATCCAGAGTAATACGGAAACATTGACCTCCGCCCAGGGAACCGGCTTTCCCAATAATTCCTACAAATACATTTCAGCCGCCGCCACCCGTACTGCCGCTCAAACCTGGACCCGCAGCACCTTGTCGTCTTTCTTCTCCAGGATCGATTACAACTACGCAGGCAAATATTATTTTGAAGCAAGCATCCGCGCAGATGGTTCTTCAAAATTCGGGGATAACTATAAATGGGGATATTTTCCTTCTGTAAGCGCCTCCTGGCGGCTGAAGGAAGAAAGCTTCCTGAAGTCGGTGAACAGTATCAGCGACCTGAAAGTGCGTGCCAGCTATGGTATCACGGGTAACCAGTCGGGCATCAGCAACTTTGCAGCAAAAGGATTGTGGTCCGGCGGCGCAGGGTATCCCGACAATACTACCGGCGACCAGCCCGGAACAGCGCCATTACAGCTGCCCAACCCCGACCTGCGCTGGGAGAAAACCAGCCAGTTCAACGGCGGACTTGACCTCGGGTTGCTCAATGGCCGCATCAATATTACGGCGGATGTATATTATAAATACACCAGCGATGTACTGCTGCAACTGCCCAAGGCAGGCGTTTCCGGCTTTACTTCCATTTAGAGCAATGCA
>JBCNPS010000425.1:0-6747 GCA_039593235.1 Chitinophaga sp.
AGTTATCCTTGCTCCTTATAAAAGCAGAAGGGAAGGACAAAAGTCTTTCCCTTTTTTGCTGTCTTTCATATAAAAAAAAGATGCCATCACGTAGATACGTAGTGGCATATCCCTATAACTGTCACACTTTTAATTATAACTGTCCAATGATCGAGGCCATCTTCCGATGGCATCTTTCGCTAATAAGACGCGGCAAACAGGAATGACCCCTATGTTCTTTTAAAAAAATTAAAAAGACCGCCCTTGAGAGGCAGTCTTCTGAAGATCCGGATGGTGTGAAATCATTTCGTGTAACAGGTAATCTACAATAGCATTGCTTTCCCTTTAGTTACTGCCGGCGGGCATTGGGAAACAAATACCCGAAAGAAATACGGAAGCTGCGGTTCATCTCCTCCGAATTATCGCGCGTGGTTACATTTATGAACCCGAAGGAATAACCTGCAGTAAGCAGAAAGCCTGGTGAAAACTCATAGCCCACCAGGAAATTAGCGGAAACATCTACCGGGTTGGCATGAAGCTCTCTGGCCCCCTCGGAAACCGCCTCACCGTCGAACTTTATTCTTTCTGTTCTTTCTTTGGTACCATTATCGAAATAAGTAGCTTTCCCTCCAATACCATAAGCCAGCGCCGGCCCAAACCCGGCTACCACTTTACCATCTCCCAATGTTTTCTTAAACAGGAAATTAACAGGCAGCTCCAGGTAGTTGTACCTGAACTTGGCTATATAGTACCAGTTACCCGTTTCCGCCTGTGGACGGGTTCTGTATCCGGCAACGCTATAAAGCAATGCGGGTTGTACTGCAAACCATTTTGCCAGGGGAATATCCGCCAAAACACCCGCATGGAATGCAGGCAACATAAATTCGTTCCGGTCCGGAACATCAACAGGGTCTGTCAGTTTCACGCTGGCGCCACTAAAACCAGCCTTCAGTCCAAATCTTACTTGTGCTGTTGCTATTTGAACAGACAGCAGGGCTACAACAATCAGAATATTTTTTTTCATGCTTTCTTTTAATAAAGCCAAGGCTATTGACAAAAACCGTTCCCCTTACCAGTCTTCCCTGTCAAAGAAAAAACCAAGGCTGACGCCCCAATACCTGTTTTTATAATCATTATCCTGCGCCCTGTCTATATCTACCATGCCATAACCATACTGCGCACTCAATGTAACACAGCAGTTCAGTTCTACTCCTGCTACAAAATTCAGCCCTGCATCCCAGCGTTGCAGGTCCATGTTTGTGCCAAAAATATTGGGAGATGCTTTAAAATCTACCCGCTTGGAACCGGATTGTACCAGTTTATTTTCAGTATAAGCGGATACGCTGTAGTCGCCGCGTACACAATACGCAGCGTATGGCCCGGCGCCAACCAGCAGCTTTCCAAAGCCTACCGGTACTTTGTATACCAGGTGAACAGGCAGTTCCAGGTACTTTAGTTTCAGCTTTGTGGTACCTGATGTAAACAGGTTAAGCGGATGGGAAACAGCGTAGTTCAGCCCCGCACCTTTTTCTATATAACTGATGCCGGGTTGGAGATAGCCGTTTTTAAACAGGGGAACGTTTGTGTAGAAACCAGCCTGCCAGCTGTTTATACTTTTGGTAGCCGGCGCAAAATTACTCCCGGACAACTCCAGCCCGGTATTAATATAGCCGCCACGAATACCCAAACTTACCTGTGCATGTGAGGTTGCTGTAACAAAAAAAACTGTTACAAAAAGGAGTGTAAAAATTTTCATTAGTGGTTCGGTAATAAAAGGATTATTAATATCACATCGACATTATTCATTTTGGGGGAAAAGTTCTAATGCTCAGTCGGTTACTTAATGCGAAAGTAAACAAAGGTTTTCATAAAAATAAAAAACCACCCGGAATTTGCGGGTGGTTAATAATAACTTCATTTTCAGGGCAGCTATTACCTGCCGCCAAACTTATAGCCAACAGACACCCCGAAGGACGTATTTTTAAAGCTACGGTCATTATCCGTATTATCAGCGGTATTTACCAAGCCAAGACCGGTATTAAGGCCGAAATACAGGCCCATAGGCATTTCGTAACCTACATTAATCCCCAAACCGGCATCCAGTCTTTTTTGTTTCAGCACAGTGGCTTCATCATCATACACATCCAGATCACCTAAACCGGTGTCTTTAATTTTTCCTCCTAAACCATAAGCCAGGTAAGGACCTGCGGACAACACCAGCTTGCCTGTACCTACTTCCGGTTTAAACATAAAGTGAACCGGCAGTTCCAGATATGATAACGTGGTTTTTACATCTGTATCCTTGGACTTACCACCTTTACCTGAATAAAGTAAGCCTGTTCCGATATAAAATTCATCCGCCAGCGGGATATCCACTGTAACACCTGCCCTGATACCGGTGAGGAGAGAACTGGTTTCTTTCCCACTGTTTAAAACGGCATTTTTTGCAGTAATGCTTGAAAACTGTGGTCCTGCAACAATACCCCATTTAGCCTGGCCAAAAGAAAGACTTGCTACCAGTAATGCGGCTGCAGATAATAATACCTTTTTCATGTGTGATGTAATTTGATGATGGAGAGAAGCGATACCCACAGGTCAGGCATCGCTTCCCCCGATTTTTTTTGATTGCCAACTAATGAATAAACCTGTTTTTTGCTTGCTTGCAGTTATTACAATTGAATCGTGTAATTGTTTGTTTTACAGTTATTTTCCTCCGAATAAATAACCTACCGATACACTGAACACACGGTTTTTGCTCTTATCATCTGTACTATTGTCTTCCCCGGAGTTCACCTTGGCAAAACCAATTCCATACTGTGCAGAAACCAGGAAATTGCTGAGCTCCGCACCAATTTGCACGTTACCACCCCAATCGAAACGCTTCATTTTGTTATAAGCTGTATTCGGGTCGTTGTTAAACGGGGTGTCGTCATCCCACTTAATGCTTTCCGAACCACTGGCGTGTACGCCGGCAATAGTGGTTTCATACTTCTGCTTACCGGCTACACCAAATGCGAAATACGGACCCACACCTGCAAAAAGACTGGAACTTTCCCCTATTGGCAACTTAGCCACGAAGTTCAGCGGGATCTCAATGTAAGATGGGTTTATGGTGTACTTGGCGTAAGGGTTCACAGTAGAGTTATTCTTGTCGCCGGTTTCCAGTTTGGTACCTTTTGTTGTATAAAACACCCCGGGCTGAAAAGACAAAATTTTTGGAACCAGCGGTAAGTCCGCAATGGCGCCCACATTAAAACCGGATAATGAACGACTGTCTTTGGTGTTTCCGGAGTTATCATAGGTGATGTTGGAAAGGTTCCAGCCGGCCTTAATCCCAACCCTCGCCTGAGACATCGCCGCAATGGAAAAGGTTAACGCTGCGAATGATAATAAGATCTTCTTCATAATCTTTGGTTTTATAGTCCGCTAACCCCAAAGCCAAAGACTATGCCAAAGGAACGTTAAAATTAAATAACTAACTGATTATCAATATCAATTGAGGCATCTATTCTACGTTCTACACTTCTGTTTCTACATCCGGGCTGCGGAATCTTTTGGCGCCACCCTGTCCAGAAACTCCTGCAATTGCTCTACACCCAGCCTTTTTGCCACTATCTTTTTCTTTTCATCCAGTAAATAAACCATTGGTGTGCTGTAAACATCATAAAGCCTGCGGTAATTCGTTTCCGCCTGTGGATCTGAGCCGTGTATCCACCCTTTGAGATGGTGCTCCTTAATAAACTGCAGCCATTCTTCCCGGGTACCTTCCGTTTTAACACCGATCATAGCTACGCCTTTGCTTTTCCAGCTGGCATTCCAGGCAGAGTCAAGGCGGGGAATCTCTGTTTTGCAGTGTCCGCAGGTGGGGTCCCAGAAAACAAGTACGGTGAACTTAGCAGGCGTTTTGTAAAGCGAAAGCGACCGGGCCGCGGTGTCTTTAAACTGTAGCGGGGCAGCCTGCTTTCCAATCAGGTTGGGGGCCATGGTATATGCCCTGTCTACAATTTTATTCAGTTGCTCGTCATTCAGCCAGAAAGCTTCTCCCGGCACATAATATTTCTCCACAAGATGTACAAAAACCGCGTCCATTCCCATATAAGGCGAGCTCTCATAATTATAGGTAAGCCACCACAGCACAAACTTGAAAACCTCCTTACTCTTACGGGTACGGGCAATCATAGCATCGCAGTCAACAATAATAGAATCGGGGTGTACCGGCACCAGCTGCGTGAAATATTTCTTCAGTTTGCCCTCCAGGATAGGTGTTCTCACAAGGCGGTCGCTTTCCAGGTCAACCTCATCCCAGTAATGGCTTTTAAAATAATGATAGGCAAACAGGGAATCTGCTCCCGCCGGCTGCGGCGGTACCACCGGCTCTTTCATAGCCAGGAAAATAGTGCTGAGAATATTGCCGGGATGCTCCTTAATAAAGGCGGTTCTGAATTGCTGGATCTTCTTGCCCAACTCCTGCTGCAGCGGTTGTACCTTTGCGGAATCCGCCGCCGTATGCGCTGTTTGCAGCTGCTGCTGGATACTCCGGCTCAATGTTTCCTGTTCAAAAAGAAATTTATTGTAGGCCAGGAACCCATCGTTGTCCGGGCTGCCCTTATACACCGTTTTATTAACAAGATCGCTGGTATCAATGGCTACACTAAAAACCTGCTGCTTATCTATCAGGGTTTCTATATACTGCTGTTTACCGGGCAATACCAGCAGGTAAATACCAGGTAACAGTTTTTCTTTGCCTTTCAGCACCACGTCTCCCGCCGGGCTTACATCTGCAGAGTCGGCCAGGTAGGTGGATCTGCCCATGTAATGTGCCAGGAAAAATTTCCCGCCGGTAAAGTTTTTCAGCTTTACGGAAATCTGGTACCCCTGCGCCTGCAGGCTAAATGGCCCCAGGAGAGCCACCATCAGTAATGCAAATAATCTACGCATAATGTTTGAAAGCAATATGTAAATGTAAGTGGAAAAAAGTAAAAAAGGAAAGCGGTGTGCTGAATGGTAATTCATATGAATTACGAGGCAGGATTCAGCATTTCAATTACCTTTGCAGCCGTGAGGAAAAAAAATGTTGTTTTAGAAAATGTACCGGTTACTGCTTATGCAGCAGAAGGTAAAGCCCTGGCCCGTCACGACGGGAAAGTTGTATTTATTGAAGGCGGTGTGGTTCCCGGTGATGTGGTGGATGTTCGTCTTGGTAAGAACAAAAAAGACTGGGCAGAAGGGAAAGTAGTGCACTTTCACAGCTATTCAGATAAAAGAGTAACTCCTTTTTGCCAGCATTTTGGCACCTGCGGCGGATGTAAATGGCAGATGCTGCCTTATTCACTTCAGCTGGAGTACAAACAACAGCAGGTGGCGGACCACCTGCAACGCATCGGGAAGCTGGTGTTACCGCCAATGGATGCTATCCTTGGCAGTGCGCATACCGAACATTACCGCAATAAACTGGAGTTCACGTTCAGCAACAAGGCATACCTTACCAACGAAGAGATCAAAGCCAACAATGGTGAAATACCTGTGAAACCCGCACTGGGCTTCCATGTACCCAAGCTGTTCGACAAAGTGCTGAATATAGACACCTGCTACCTGATGCAGGAGCCGGTAAACCTGATCCGCAATACCATCCGTGAATACGCGGTTTCCCACGACCTCACTTTTTACGATATCCGCGCCCAGCAAGGCTGGTTGCGGAACCTGGTGGTCCGCTTGTGTACCACCGGTGAAATCATGGTAAACCTGGTGATCCATCATGAAGACAAGCCCAACAGGATTGCCTTACTGGATCACCTGCTGAAAACTGTTCCGGCTATTACTACAGTGCTGTATACCATTAACCCGAAAGGAAACGACAGTATCTTCGACCTGGAACCGAAAGTATATTTTGGTAAGGGATATGCTGAAGAGAAACTGGAAGATTTTGTTTTTAAAATAGGTCCGAAATCTTTTTTCCAGACCAATACTTACCAGGGAGAAGTGCTGTATAAGGTAACACGGGATTTTGCAGGGTTAACCGGGTCCGAAATCGTATATGACCTATATTGCGGTACCGGCAGCATCGGCATCTTCGTGTCGCGCAGCGCCCGCAAAGTAGTAGGTATTGAGCTGATCAGGGAAGCGATAGACGATGCAAAAGAAAACGCCGCCCGTAACAATGTGGACAATGCTACTTTTTTTGCAGGCGATGTAGTGGATATTTGTAATGATGAGTTTTTTGCACAGCATGGCCAGCCGGATGTGGTGATCACTGACCCCCCACGGGCAGGCATGCACGAAAAACTGGTAAATAAATTGCTGGAAATCGGTGCCCCTAAAATTGTATATGTTAGCTGTAACCCCGCTACACAAGCCAGGGACCTGGCTTTGCTGGACTCACTCTATACAGTGGAAAAGGTACAACCGGTAGATATGTTCCCGCACACCCATCACATCGAAAATGTGGTGTTGTTGAAAAAAAGAGATAATAACTAGCTACAATGAACGAGTACAGGCCCGGAAAATTTCAGTACCTGCCAATGGTGATCAAAAACCTGATGATCATTAACGGTTTGGTTTGGTTAGTGCAGGTTACGCTGCTGAGCAAATTCGATTACGATCTGAGTCGTTTGTTTGCCCTCCACTACTGGGGCTCCGAACTATTCAAACCACATCAGTTCATCACGCACCTGTTCCTGCACGATCCGAAGAACATAGCCGGCGCAGCCTGTGGCGAACCGTCGCCGCGGGCGGTGCTGCGGTAGGCATGCAGATGCGGGAAGTCCGATT
>JBCNPS010000426.1:0-6711 GCA_039593235.1 Chitinophaga sp.
TACCTGTTAAGTATTACAGATGACAGCTCTTTCATCTAATTTCCGTAAAAATCCGGCACCTGTAATACTTAATATGGTACATCTTTCCTAGTACGCTCTTGCAAACAGCACCCTTTCTTTAGAAGGTTTACCTGTTAGTATGCACGTACCCGCTTCCTGCGGATTATTGAGCGGGATGCAGCGTATCGTTGCTTTTGTGCGTTCCTTGATCAGTTCTTCCGTTTCGGCGGTACCGTCCCAGTGAGCGGATACAAAACCGCCTTTTTCGTCCAGCACTTTCTCAAATTCTTCAAAGGTATCTGCACGGGTAATATGGCTATCGCGGTAAGCTTTTGCCTTATTGAAAAGATTGAGTTGTATTTCTTCCAGTAATGCGGCGATACGGGCTGGTAAACCATCGAGCGACAGGCTCATTTTCTCCCTGGTATCGCGGCGGGTTACTTCCGCCACGTTGTTTTCCAGGTCTCTCGCGCCAATGGCTATACGAACGGGCACCCCTTTCATTTCGTACTCCGCAAATTTCCAGCCAGGACGGTTGTTATCTGAATCATCGTATTTCACGCTGATCCCGGCGCTTCTCAGTTCCTTTACGATAACGTTTACCTTTTCATCCAGCCCGGCTTTCTGGTCGGGTCCTTTATAGATAGGTACAATTACCACCTGGATAGGTGCAATTTTTGGCGGCATCACCAGTCCTTCATCATCGCTGTGTACCATGATAAGCGCTCCGATAAGGCGGGTAGATACGCCCCAGGAGGTAGCCCAAACATGTTCCAGTTTATTTTCCTTATTCGAGAATTGTACATCAAATGCTTTGGCGAAGTTTTGTCCCAGGAAGTGGGAAGTACCTGCCTGCAGGGCTTTACCGTCCTGCATCATGGCTTCCACGCAATAGGTTTCCACGGCGCCGGCAAATCTTTCGCTGGGCGATTTCAGTCCGCGTACTACAGGCACGGCCATATAGTTTTCTGCAAAATCAGCATAGATGTTCAGCATCTGTTCTGTTTCATCTATCGCTTCCTGTGCGGTAGCGTGTGCGGTATGGCCTTCCTGCCAGAGAAATTCCGTGGTACGCAGGAACAGGCGGGTACGCATTTCCCAGCGCACTACGTTTGCCCACTGGTTGATCAGGAGGGGTAAGTCGCGGTACGACTGGATCCAGTCTTTATATGTATTCCAGATAATTGTTTCAGAAGTAGGGCGCACAATGAGTTCTTCTGCCAGTTTGGCTTCCGGATCTACGATAACGCCACCGCCTTCGGGGTCGTTTTTGAGGCGATAGTGGGTTACCACGGCGCATTCTTTCGCAAAGCCTTCCACGTGGGCGGCTTCCTTACTTAAAAAGCTTTTAGGTATGAACAGCGGGAAATAAGCGTTCTGGTGACCGGTTTCCTTGAATTTGCGGTCCAGCACATCGCGCATGGCTTCCCACAAAGCAAATCCATATGGTTTTATCACCATACATCCTTTCACAGCAGAATAGTCTGCCAGTCCGCCTTTCAATACCAGGTCGTTATACCATTTGGAATAGTCTTCCGAGCGGGCCGTAATCTCTTTACTCATAAAAATTATACCTTATTTATATATCTTTTGTTTTAAGCCAATTCCGGTTAAATTTGTCGAGACAAAATTAAATCCGTCTACCGGCTGCCAAAGGCCGGATTGGCTTAGTTTTTGTCCAAATTTATATCACGAAGAAATTCCACAAACATAGATGAAAAACATAACGTTGCAAACACTTATCACAAAATAATATAACGTAGCCTGTGTTATTGTAACTTTCTTCCTGTTAAATCCGTTAAAAAGAAGTAAATTTACTATACGAATCACGCTTAAAACATATTTCAAATGAAGCCTATAATATACATTGGACTGGCAGCATCGCTCGCACTGGGGGCGTGTTCCAGTACCTACAAAACGGCTCAGACCCCGGATGATGTATACTATTCTCCGCGTCAGGAGCAGCGTACCTATGCCTCCAGCAATGGCTCTAACGGCAACAGCCGTCAGGATGAAAATGATGCCAACTATGTAGAAGGCACCCAGGATGATGGCGGTACCTATGTAACTTACCAGGATGACGACCAGGGCGATTACCAGCGTCGTTTAAACCGTTTTGGCAGTGGCAGTAACTATTCCGGCGATTACTGGGATGGTTATAATGCAGCTTCCAACCTGTACATGAGCAGCGGTTTCGGACTTGGATACGGCAGTGGCTGGGGACTTGGCCTGGGTTATGGCTACGGTTACCCTTACAGCGGTTTCTATGGTCCTTCTTTCGGCCTGGGATTGGGCTGGGGAATGGGCGGTTTCTATAGCCCATGGAGCACCGGCTTCTACGGCGGATGGGGTTACCCCTACGTAGGCAGCTACTGGCCTTCTTACTATTATCCATATTATGGCGGCGGTTATTGGGGCCACGGCGGTTACTACGGCGGCGGCGGATACTACGGCCATTATGTGACCCGTCCTTCCAACTCCTACGGATCTGTAAGAGGTGGCAACGAACGCGTTCGCAGAACTCAATATACCAACAGCGGCGGCACTGGTGGTGGCGGTTATACCCGTCCTTCCCGGACCGGTACTTTCCAACCTGCCAATGGCGGTTCCTCAACCGGTGAAAGACCACGCCGTGTATTCCAGCAGTCCAGTTCTGAAAGGCCTGTTACAAGACCTACTTACCAGAACAGCAACAATAACGGCGGTAATAACTATTCCCGTCCGCAGAGAACTGAATACAGCAGACCTGCTCCTACCCCGGCTCCAAGTTATACACCTAGTTCCGGCGGTGGCCGTGTAGGCGGTGGCAACTCCGGCGGCGGAGGTGGTGGTGGCTACAGCCGTCCATCCAGGGGAGGCCGTTGATCATAAAAATCATTAACTAGATAAGCGTAGCCTAAAAACCTACGCTTATTTTTTTATCTCGCACACGTTTTGCCAGTTCAGCACGTTATACAATCGCAGCATACGTTAGCGACCGTTAATTAACCTGCAGCAATCTCATTTTAAGAATACAGATTATGATTAAAAGACTTTATCCTCTTTTAGGCGGCTTGTTTATATCTGTGACAGCCCTTGGCCAGAGTTCCAACGACGCATTACTTTATTCCCCGCAGCAACCTCACGGTACTGCCAGAACACAGGCATTAGGCGGCGCCGGCGTTGGACTTGGAGGAGACTATTCATCCGCTCATATTAACCCGGCAGGTATCGCCATCTTTAAAACCGGTGAATTTCATATTTCGGGTGGCGTAGGCATCTCTCAAAATACCTCCAGTTACCTGGGAAATGCCCAGCTTGATAATAAAGGTAGCCGCAGCAATTTCCAATTGCCCTCCATAGGGCTGATTATGGCTACCAATAAAAACAGCGGCAGCAGTACCTGGAACAATATTACCTTTTCACTGGGTATGGACCGCATAGCCAATTACAACAACGAAATTGTTATTGCAGGTCATAATACAAAATCATCTTATTCCGATCGTTTTGTAGATGACATCTTCGATGGCAGCTCCGCCACACAGGCGCTGGGCGCTGATCTGGGGTTCAGTACCGGTTTGCTGGCAGATTACCAGCCCACTACCGGTAACAAACAACCGATGACGCTCGCTTCCCCCTCCAGACAAATAGGCGGACTTACCGAAGGTATACAGCAAAGAGGTACGCTGAAAACTGAAGGCGGTATGAACGAATATACTTTTGCTATTGGCGGAAATTACGGCGATCGCCTCTATATCGGCGCCAGCCTGAACCTGCCCAGCATTAATTATAAAGAATCGCTTTCCTGGTCGGAAGATGATGCCAGCAGCGATAAAGGCAACAACTTCGGCTACTTCGATTACTACAAGGACCTGAAACGTACCGGCCTTGGCGTTGGCGGTAAAATTGGTATCCTCTATAAAGTGAGCGATCACTTCAGATTGGGCGGTACCTTCGTTACCCCTACCTGGTATTCCCTTCACGACAGCTACAGTTCTGAACTGTACTCTGATGTGGAAGACGGTCGTGGTGAGGTAGGTTCCACTTCCTTTGACCAGACACAAGGCTACCCTGTAGAATATGATTATAACTACACGGCGCCTTTACGTGCAGCTGCCGGCGCCTCCTACTTCTTTGGTAACCTGCAGGAACCACAGAGCACACAAGGCTTTATTACTGCCGATTACGAGTTCGTAAATACTCCTTCAGGAAAATTCAGGATGAAAGACGACAGGGCCGGGGAAAAAAGCCTGAACGATAACATCAGCGCTGTGTATAAATCTACTTCCAATATTCGTGTAGGCGCGGAGGTTAAATTTATGTCCATATATGCAGTAAGAGCAGGTTTTGCCTCTTACGGCAACCCATACAGCGATGATGCGTATAACGCAGGCGTAAATGCTTCTCGCAAAGTTTACAGCGGTGGTATTGGCTTCCGTAACAAAGGCCTCTATGTTGATGCTACCTACAGCTATACACAGGGTAAAGACAGGTATCAGCCTTATACCGTGTATGAAGCTGCGCTGAGCCCTGCAGCCGCTACGCTTGACTATACAAGAAGCAATATTTTGCTTACAGTAGGATTTAAATTCTAACCAACATCATATCCTATAAAAAAAGTCCGGGTGTAATTGCACCCGGACTTTTTTTATAGAAAGAACTCAGACGAATCAACAAAGACATGCTTCGCCTTACTCCGCCTTCAGGTTCTTCACCGGGTTTTCCAGTGCTGCCCGTATGGCCTGAAAGCTTACCGTAAGCAAGGTAATTCCGACAATAGTAATAGCCACCAGCAGGAATACTCCCGCATTCATCTCAATATGATAAGCAAAACTATGTAACCACCGGTTCATGCAATACCATGCCAGTGGTAAACCAATCAGTACCGCTATCAATACCGACCGCAGGAACTGGCCGGAAAGCATCATCATCACATGGGAGGCCGTAGCGCCCAGTACTTTACGGATACTGATTTCCTTGCGCCGGCTTTCCGCGGTAAAAGCGGCTAAGCCGAAGAGGCCAAGACAGGAGATCAGGATAGCAAGTGCCGTAAAATATTCTGATAAAGCCGCTACTCTTTTCTCTGCTATATATTGCGCCTGGTAGTCCTGGTCGAGGAATTTATAATCGAATGTAAACCCGGGGTTATAATGTTGATAGAAAGCTGCCAGTGCAGCCAGCACTGTTTTCGTTTGCCCTGCTTTTATCTTTACCATTACCGTACTGTTCAGGGAATCGAGCCGGAAAAATAAAGGGCTGATGGTTTCGTGCATGGATTGAAAATGAAAGTTCTTTACAACGCCTGCTATCTCTGTTTTCATGCCGTTAAATTCAATCACCTTACCTACGGGATCTTCAATTCCCATAGCTTTGATTGCCGCTTCATTAAAAATGATCCTGGAGTCATCTGCACCATAATCCCGGGAGAAGGACCTGCCAGCGGCCATTTCTATGCCCAGTGTTTCTATCATATCATAGTTCACCAGGAACGGGCGGCACATAATTGTTTCGTCAACGCCCCTGCCCTTCCAGGTGCATCCCGTGGAAGGGGCGCCCAACACGTTTCCTACCATGGCGGATGCGTTCACCACGCCCGGTATCTTTTTCAGCTCCGCGAGGAAGTCGGGGATATGTTGCGGCACTTTTCCTTCTACATCAAAATATACCACGTTGTCTTTGTCGTAACCCGGATTTTTATGCTGCACATAAGCTATCTGTTGATATACCGTTATCACGGCCACCATAAACAGTACCGACAATGTGAACTGGAATATCACCAGTCCTTTGCGGGCCAGCAATTGCCCGGGTGATCCCGGTACTTTTCCTTTCAGCACCGGTAACGGGTTGAAACCTGAAAGGTACAGCGCCGGGTAACTGCCCGCCAGGATACCTGTGAGCAGCGCTATGGCAATGATGATAACTGCCATGCCGCCATCCAGTGAAAAGGATAAGGCCTTACCAGTAATACGGTTGAATTGCGGCAGCAACAGCGCTACCAACAGCAATGCGAGCGCCAGGGAGAGGATGGTCATCAGCATAGACTCACCGAGGTATTGTATGACCAGCGCCAGGCGGTTGGCGCCTATTGTTTTGCGGATGCCCATTTCCTTCATCCTGCCGGAAGCCTGTGCAGTAGAGAGGTTTACAAAGTTGATGCAGGCAATGATCAATATAAAAAGTGCGATGAGCGAAAACAATTTTACATAACTGATCCTGCCGCCGGAGGCCACACCATTTTCAAAATTGCCATGCAGGTATAAATCGCTGTAGCGTTGCAGGAATACATCGCGCTGTGTGGTGCTTCCCTGGGTGAGACCGGTCATGAAGCGGCTCAGCTTTGCATTGAATGCGGGGATGTTGGCGCCTTCCTTCATCACGAGGAAGGTATTGAATGGTCCCTGCGGATCCAGCGCTGTGATGTTCATGATTTCCCGGAATGCGTCGAAAGGCAGCAGGCAATCGAATTGTGTGGAAGTGCCGGCCGGCGGTTCATCCAGCACACCGGATACGATGCTGATCCTTTTGAACTGGTCCAGCTGCCAGGTGATGGTTTTCCCCATTGCGTTGGTAGTGCCGAATAAAGTCCGCGCCAGCGCGGAAGAAATCACGATGCTGTTTTTATCCTGTAGTACCTGCGCTGCATTGCCCTGCAGCAAAGGATACGAAAATACCCGGAGGTATTCCTGCCCTGCAAATACCGTAGTTGATTTAGCGATTTTGTTATCCGCAGTA
>JBCNPS010000427.1:0-6662 GCA_039593235.1 Chitinophaga sp.
AGGTCGCCCACGCTACCATCGGCATGGGCAAATACCAGCCGGGTGGGATCCTCCTTTTTCATTATTGTACACGCAAGGTCAATCACTTTGCCTTGTGTGGAATAAGCGGAATCGCGTTTGCCCATCCTGGCGGGATCAATATTTGATTTCGGATTGGCGCTGTTCATGGCAATCACCCAGGCGAGTATACTGGGATGATTGCGGTAGTGACGGGTAAAATATGCGGCTTCGTGTTGGTAGTCATTCTGCAGCCCGGGATCATGCAGCAGTTTATCGCGTATCACGGAAACGCCGGGCCCCGGCACAGTACAGCCCATTCCTGCCCGGTCCATTTCATCGAGCATTTCTTCATTGAGGAGAGGCGTTTCTGCATCGTTCAGCCACCACAGTTTGTGATGAGGCTGGAATTGTCCTACGTTGTAGCCGATCAGCCGGTAAAGCGACAAGCCATATTGATTGGCCCCATACACATCTGTGAGCCGCCAGCGGGAAAGGTGGCCGTTCATATAAAGCTGGTTCCCGGCAGTCCATATTTCCCTGAATCCGAAAGTTACACCAGGGTACCGGCAAAGCGTTTTACCGTCCTGCATCAGCGTCACATTTGCCTTGTAGAGGTATGGACTGTCCAGTTCCCAACAAACAGGATCCAGCCAGTTTGCCGTTATGCGGTACACCTGTTTCCCATTCGCCAGTTGTAACGTTTTATTGGAGAGGGTAAGTACCTGGCTATTTTTTTGATCGGTGATCTCAGCCTGCAGATGATAAGTGCCATTACTATTTTTTGCGTCCACTTCTACTTCGAGGGTGATCGATTTATTCCTGAAAGAAGTAATGCAGAAGACATCTGTAATAGCCTGGGGCGACCGCGCAATAACGGTAACGGGCGCCGTGATCCCCATGGGCCAGTCTGCCACAGGGATAATGTTACCACTACCGTGCCTCGACTGATAACGAAGCGGGTCTTCCGTGAAATTACGCGAGATACCGTTATAATCCCTGGTAATAAAAATGCGAAGCGTGTTTGACTGACCGTAATGAAGGAAGGGCCCCAGGTTTATTTCACCGCCGGGTCTGAGTAGTTCTCCCACCCGTTGATGATTAACGAAGATGACCGCATCGCCTTCTATCCGCCTGAAGTCTGCGATCACATTTTTCTGCTGCCAGTGGGCCGGGATGTCTATTTGTTGTTCATACCAGAGGCTGTTCACGCTATCCTGTGGTATGCCTGCCCAGGCGCTGTTTTTCCCGGTGGTGATCCTTCTCCAGTCAATAGCGGGAACAGTACCCCATTTGCCACTATCGGGCGCGATGACCTGCGATTGTGCAGGCTGTACCTTCCAGGCGCCGCTCAGGCGAAGGGTGTCCTGTGCATGTCCTGCAAGGCTGAGCAGGAGGGCGATAAAAGAAGCAATGATACGGTTGTTCAAAATAGTAAAACTTAAGTGCTGAATATACAACGCATCTTTAGGACTTAAATTCTACGGATATGGGTGAACGGTAAAAATGAATTATTTCAGGTGCAGCACATTATCCCTGTAATAGGATTGAATGCCGGAAGAAATAGCAATATTAGTGAGGAATACATCCAGTGATTTGCGCTTGTCGATAGCGCCCGACAGCGTTTGATTGGCCAGCGCCGGGTTGTCGAATATAACAGGCACATCAAACCAACGCGAGATAATTACGGCAATACTGCTTAGTTTTTCATCATGGAAATGGGTGGTGCCATTCATCCACGACAGGGTATTATATGTATCAAACGAGGTAGTAACAAATTTCCCATCTTCATAAACCGACTGATAACCGGGAGATAATTTCACTTTGATATCCTTCCTGCTGCTTATCACAGCGCCATCTACAAGGGAAGTGGTAACATTAGCCGGTTCGTACGCATTGATGTTGAAGGATGTACCTAATACTTCTACGGTTGTTTCCCCGGCATGTACAATAAAAGGTTGCTGCTCATTTTTTGCTACTTTAAAATAGGCTTCGCCAGATAGATATACCTCCCGGTTACTGCCTCTGAAAGCATAGGGAAAGCGGAGGCTGGACAGCGAGTTTAACCATACTTCCGTTCCATCTTTCAACACTATTTTATAATCCAGTTTTCCCGGCACCATCAGCGTGGCCCATTCATCTTTGGTATTCCCGGGTGTGGTATAGGTAAGACTATTACCGCTGGTAACCAGTTTCATAGCGCCTGCAGTAATGGTGTTGCTGGCAGAAGAGGGTAACGGAATATCTTTCCCGTCCGACAGCCGGAGCTGCAATGTGTTTTTAGCGAGTGGTAAAGGTGTTTCCCCGGCGGAACTATTTCTCCCGTAAAAATACCAAACTCCGCTGGCAGCTATTATCAGCAATATAACGGCTGCGGATATACGCCATTTCCGTATCGGAATTATTTTTACACGCGGTTGCAGTTGCGGTTTTACGCTGTTCCAGCCCTTTGTTTCATCAATACCGGATATGAAGCGCCGGCCTTTGTTATTGTCCAGTTCCTGCCGGATATGATTCCACATATCGGCTACCGTTGCATCATTTTCAATGGCAGCAGTCACCAGCCGGTCATCTTCTTCACTGATCGATCCGGTTATTTTCTCGAAGAGTAATGCTCTTATATGTTCTCTGTTTACTTCCATCTGTAATTTAAAGACGATTTTTGCGCAAAAACGGGTGATCGTTATTTGTAGTCCGCAAATTTTTTTTGTAAGATTTTTAGTGCCAGCTTAAGGTGCGTTTTAACGGAGTTAATGGTAATCCCCATTTCTTCCGCGGCTTCCTTGTACTTTTTATCTTCCAGGTAAACCAGGCTGAAAGCCCTTAAGCGCTGGTTGGGAAGTTCATTCAGGAGGAGGTTTATCTGTTGTGCGGTCTCTTTCTTTTCTACAATATTTTCACTGATCTTATCTTCCAGTGTGTTGGCATATGCGTGAAATCTTTTATGCTCATTTTTTCCCTTCTCAATAAAGCTGAGGCATTTATTACGGATAGCGGTATGGAGGTATGACTTAACTGAATAGGTAATGTTAAGATACAGTTGTTTATCCCATATTTCGATGAAAAGGGATTGTACCTGATCTTCTGCCTCAGTTTCATTTTTTAACAGGTAATAAGCGTCGGCATTCAGCGATTTGTAGTATTTCTTAAATAGCTGTTCATACGCTTTTATATCACCCTCCCTGAGTTCATGCAATAAAAGCCCGTCGTCATTATTATTCATGAAGAGATACTTATTAACGTGGTAAAAATCTCTATAACGTGTACTTAAAGTTAATATCTCTTTGTTAAGTTTCCCTGATTTAATGCTAAAATCTTTTCCATCATTTGTTTTGGTTGGTCAGGATGCCCAATAGCAGCAGCCAGCCAGCATAGCAGGCATTTTCTTTATATTTCTCCAGGTCGCCGGGCTGGTTGTCGCCTGTTTTCAGGATGGCCATTTTATCTAATTTTTTTGCGGATACTTCCAGGTTAATGGTGTGTGGCCCTGCATTGAGCAGGGGCAGGAAAAAGTAGTGAGTGCGATAGTACACGGCGTGGCGGTCGAAGCGGGGATATGGTTTGGCTGCCTGTCCATCTATTGTTACATCGTACTCACCGCAGCCGGGGCCTACCAGGTCGTATAAACCTGCCAGGCGCCCATTGAATCTTATCTGCAGCGATGATCCGGGTTGTGTGGACTTAACAAGCGATGGAAAGCGTTGGCGGAATTGAATCGCTACGGAATCGTTACTGTTGGAAAGATCAGACCACTGCCCGGTCCTGGGCAGGTCTTTCACAGCCACCAGCTGGGCATCTTCCCAGTTATCTTTGGTATAAGGATCAATAAGGGGATGTTTAAGCGGGTGATCATTGTTCTTTAGCTGTTGCATGGCGCGTACCAGCGCTTCGGTATACAGGCGGTGGCCTGTAGTGGTATTAGGGTGGATGTTGTCGCCGGAGAAAACAAGTTTATCGGGATACTGATCCGGTTTGCCCTGGAATACCAGTTTACCTTCCTTTAACAGTGCCAATACCTGCATTCCAAGCTGTACAGAAGGAATGCCGTAGTGCTGTGCAATATGTTCCATTGCCAGCATGGTAGGCCATAGTTGTCCCTGTTGCAGCACCGGCAGCATATTACCTGCCACGGTGTATACAAAGCAAATGTCTGTCGCCGGATTGGCTTTCCAGATCTGCCGCACAATTCCTTCCATTGTCTGATGTACATAGGGGCCGCCGTCGTTTACGGCAAATTCCACGAACACAAGGTCGGGTTGTTGCGACAACACATCACGGCGCAGCCGGAAAACGCCGAGATCGGAACCTGTGCCGCCCACACCGGCGTTGACCTGTTTTATTTGAGCCTGCGGGTATTGCTGTTGAAACCATTTTACAGACTGATCGCGCCAGCCACCGGAGGCCGCCGTAATGCTGCCGCCAAAGTAGGCGATGGTAAGTGGTGCGCCGGATTTCAACTTCGCGAAAAAATTGGGTAAGCCCTGGCGGATGCGGGATTCCTGCATGGAATTAAGCGAATCTGTTTGTGCATGCAGTGATAGTGATAATAAAAAAAGAAGCACAATACCTGTCAGTCTTATCGGCATATCTATATAGTTAATTCATTTTAAAAACCCATACCGCTTCTCCGGCCAGTTGCTCACGTGCGGCTTCCGGAATGCGTATAGTAATGGAGTCGCCCGTTTGCTCCCAGGTCAGTTGTTTTTTTACACCCAGCAAAGTGATGGCAGCTTTGCGGTTTATAGCTTTCAAAGGCAGGCTGATGGCTGCCGGTAGCATATTTTCTTTTTCTGCAGGGAGATAGGAAAGATAACGGGCTTTTTCACTTTTTGTAAAAGCCCATTTATCCTGGCGGTAAGGAGCAATTGGTTTGGTATTATAAATAGATTCACCGTTTACTTTCATCCATTTACCGATGTCGGCCAGTCGTTGATAAGCTTCTGCGTGCCAGTCGCCATCAGGCCCCGGCCCGATGTTAAGCAGCAGGTTACCGTTTTTGGCAACAATGTCTACCAGCATTTGTATCAGCTGCCGCGATGGTTTGTAATTTTCTTTTACAATGTACGACCAGGAGCGGCCCAGTGTCATACAGGTTTCCCAGGGAACGGAGAGGTAGTGATCCGGGATCTTTTGTTCCGGCGTGAGATAGTTTACATATTCAGGCGCGCCGTGACGGTCTACTACAATCAGGCCGGGCTGGTGTTTGCGCGCCATAGTTACAATGGGGCCCATAGGGGTACCGGCCCAGCTGCCATCCAGCCAGAGGAGGTCCAGTGCGCCATAGTTGGTCATCAGTTCTTCGATCTGATTATAAGTGAAATCGCAGAACCGTTGCCACCGTTCGGGATATAACTTTTTATCATAGCTCTGGTGGCGGTCTTTTGGCGGGAAATAAGACCACCAGTAATCTTCCGAATGCCAGTCTGGTTTTGAAAAATAAGCGCCGGTCATAAAATCTTTTTTCCGGAAGGCGTTGAAAATTTCCAGGGAAATATTACTCCGCGGGTTGGATGAAAAGGGTGTTTTGGCGCTGGTAATTTTATAGTCGGTGTACTTTGTATCAAACATACAGAAGCCGTCGTGGTGTTTGGTGGTAAACACTACATAGCGCATGCCGGCTGCTTTCGCGGCGCCGGCCCATTTATCCGGGTTAAAGTTAACCGGGTTGAAAGTGGTTTGCAGGTTTTCGTATGCAGCTTTATACTGAAACCAGTTAGCTGCATAGGGGCCTGTGCGTTTGGTAAAGGGGTAATCTTCCGGGGAAAGTGACCACGACTCCACGATACCCCACTGGCTATAGGTACCCCAATGCATAAACAGGCCAAACTTCAGCTCCTGCCAATGTGATAATTTGGTTTTCACCGCTTCGTCGGTGGGTGCGGCATAGGTTTTTTCAGGGTCGTATGCCTGTGTACCCTGGCCGCCGGCTGATAAATGACTGCTGCACCAAAACATGACTAACAGCGTACTCCGGATAATTGATTGCTTCCTCATTATTGTTTTCTTTTTTCCTTCACGCTGGTATATAAATGTTATAGACAGGTTCTTTCTTAAAACGGGTGAATGTGCGGAAAATTATTTACCACAGGCAGGGGCCGTTTGTAGTAAATAATTTTCCGGGTGATAATGATACCAATGTTGATACTGTGCGATTGGTTTAATAGGTAATGGTATAGGGTACCGTAATACTATTGCCGTTGCCCGGTTGCAGATACAGGTTAATAGTAAATCCGCTGGTAGTTCTGTTGGTAATAAAGGGCGTGTTGATGGGTTGCGGCGGCGTACCGGCTGTTACCAGGGGCATACCCAGAGCAACGATCGCTGTGCCGGGCAGTAAAAAGTTAGCCGCGCTGATCAGCGTTACGTCGCTGCTCTGGAAGCTGGATGCGGTAACATCTGCAGAAGTACCCATATCGCTGATAGTAACGGTTCCTGAAAAGGTGGTGGCTTTTTCCACGCGCACGGATCTTACGGCAATGTTGTCCCATAGCGGCTGGCTGGCACTATCGCGGAACCAGGCGGAGAAGTCGGCCACCGGCATGGTGGAAGGAATGGCAAAGCCGGTAACCATGTACTGTTTATCTTCATTAAGCGGGATGTTATTGAAGTCCCATCTCCCTAACAAATTTGTACCACCGCTGGCAGAGCACTGCATGCTGAACCTG
>JBCNPS010000428.1:0-6651 GCA_039593235.1 Chitinophaga sp.
GGTTGAATAAATCCGGTTATAAAAATGTTTGTTCACTGAAATTGCTACACTGTTATTAAATGCTCACTCGTACTTCATTGTTCTGGGAGGAAATTTAGATATGTTAAAGTTTTCCTAATAGGGGTCCGGGCAATTAGTGACATTTGGATGACGGAAATTTTCATACGATGAAAAAGAGACATATTTTCCTTTAAGTGATTGATAATTAGATTAAATCAGAAGATATAAATTTATTTATGAATCTTATTAAGATAAAATACCATTACTAAATAATAATATAACATCATATTTAAAGACATATCCCGACAATTTCATGATAAACCCAATGGTGTATTTTCTTCTATCCCGTTACCCTCCTGCAGGCAACAGCAGGTTCCGTTGAACAACATCAGGTACTCACTGGCACCTATATACGAAATCGTTCATCTACGCCGTTTACCGGTTAAACCGGAAATACATCTTATTTATCGCCTAAATGGCATTGACTGCCAACTATTAATTATTTTTGCCGGATAAACTTTGCCGCCTGAAAAAAGTACGGAAAATATTATCTGTCGTGTTACTGTGTTTGTTAGGCCTTGTCATTCTGATCGGAATACTGGTGAACATCCCCGTGGTGCAGAATTTCCTGGTGCATGAAGTGACCAGCCGTTTGTCGCAGCAGCTTAAAACACGCGTGGAAATAGACCGCGTGAGCTTCCGGCTGTTCAATAGTATGCAACTGGAAGGCGCGTTGATCGAAGACCAGCACAAAGACACCCTTTTGTACGCAGGCAAGCTACAGGTACGTATTACAGACTGGTTCTTTTTCCAGGACAAACCCATTATCAAATTCATAGGGCTTGAAAACGCGGAGGTGAACCTGCTGCGCTCCCGCCAGGACTCTGTATGGAACTATCATTTCCTGGAAGAAGCATTCGGCTCCTCCAAACCCGATACCAGCAGCAAATCTTCCGGCGGCCTTTCGCTGGACCTGAAGAAGATCGATCTCAAAAACATCCGGCTGAACCAGGTGGACGCCTGGGTAGGTGAAGATATGCGGGCATCTGCCAAACGCATTTATCTCGATGCCAAAAACCTGGACCTCCAGAAACACAACATCGACATACAGGAACTCACACTTACTGAACCCAATTTTATTATCAGCAGCTATGCCGCCTCTCCCCTGCGGCACCGGCGGAAACCTGCCCCGGACCATCCCGTGCCGGATACCGGCCAGCTCCGGCAACTACGCTGGAACAATGCCAACTGGAAACTGATCGTAAAAGAACTCAATATTAAAAACGGCATCTTCGGCGTGGACAACCCCGACGATTCCACGAAAATAGAACCCGGCTATTTTGCCCCGCATCATATCCGGTTCAATGAGATCAATCTCTCCCTCACCAATACCAGCCTGGTAAAAGACAGCGTGATCGGGGACCTTACCCTGCGCACAAAGGAACGCAGCGGCTTTGAAGTAAAGAAATTAACCAGCCGGTTTAAAATGTCGCCGGTGGAAATGGAATTTTCCCAGCTCGACCTGGAAACCAACCGCAGTCATATCGGCGACTATTACACCATGCAATACAGCGATATCAGTGATATGAGCGATTATATCAATGATGTGTTCATGCAGGCACGGTTCAAAAACTGTAAGCTCTCTTCAGATGATATCGCTTTTTTTGCACCACCCCTTTCCACCTGGAAAAAGGAAATTACACTGAGCGGTAAAGCCAGGGGCCCTGTCAGTAACCTGAAAGCATCGGAAATAGATCTCACTGCCGGCGCCACCACCCGTTTGAAAGGAAGCCTGGAAATGCGCGGACTGCCCGATATCTTCGAAACATTCATCGATTTTCATACAGAAGAACTGGTAACCACCGGTAACGACGTAATGCAGATCATGCCCGTGGTGAAAGACATTGTGAATACCGTGCGTATCGACCGCCTTTCAAACATCCGCTTCCAGGGAAGCTATACCGGGTTCATCAACGACTTTGTGGCCTATGGCCAGTTCCAGACCAATCTCGGTAAAGTGAACTCCGATCTGAACTTTAAAACCAGCCGCGATATCCCCGTTTATTCCGGGAGCCTGAAGGCCGTGAACTTTGATATCGGCAGCCTCTTTAATAATGCCAATCTTTCCACCATCTCCATGGATGCCAAGGTGGATGGTGCAGGCTTTAACTTTAAAACGCTGAAAGCCTCTGTAGATGGCGATATCCAGGAAATATCCCTGTTCGGGTACAATTATCAGAACATCAAAACCAAGGGGGAAATGAGCCGCAAGTTCTTTAACGGTTCCCTCACGGCCAATGACCCCAACCTGGATATGGATTTTGCAGGCACCATTGATTTTAATGCCGCACTCCCGGAGTTTAAATTTAATTCAGAGATCCGCAAAAGCGATCTGAAAGCCCTGCATATCACGGAAGATTCCGTAACCCTGCAGGCCAAACTGGAACTGAATTTCGTGGGTAGTAATATCGACAACTTCGACGGTACCGCAAGGATGTACGAGGTATCTGCCTTTAAAGACAACCGCCGCCTTGAATTTGATTCGCTTTATGTATCATCGCACATGATCGATAACCAGAAGCTGCTTGAATTTTCCGGTAGTGAGATCGGCGGTTTTGTGAAAGGGCAATACAGCTTCCTGCAGCTGCCGGATGCTTTTAAACTGCTTCTCAATAAATATTATCCCAGCTATTTCAGCGCGCCGCAAAATACCGTTATCAACCAGGACTTCACCTACGCCATCAACTTCGGCGAAGTGGATAAACTGCTGAGTGGTTTTACCAAACAGTTTTCCGGTTTTGACCATGCTACGGTTACCGGCGCCCTCAATACCATGAACGGCGGCAACCTGGCGTTGAACATCCAGGTACCGGAAGCCGGTTACCTGGGATACCATGTACAGGATTTGCAGGTAAAGGGAGATGGCAACTTCAACAAGGTCAATATCAGTACGAGCATTGGCAAGGTACTGTCAGGTAAAAACGTGATCCTCGAAAACCCGGTGATACTGGCCAGTTCAGGGCACGATACCTCCTTTGTGAAAGTAGACCTGGCTGCAGAAGACACCTCTTCCCTGGATGGCTTCTATGCACGGATCATTACTGTGGCCGACGGGCTGAAGATCAACTTCCTCAACAGCGCCTTCACCGTGAACGAGCGGCAATGGAATGTTACTCCCGGCAATGAAATATACTGGAGCAAACATTTCCTCACGGTAAAAAATCTGCGGATCACCCGTAATGATCAAAGCATCACGGTGGAAACCAATGAATATAACCCTGATGAATCAAAGTTCATTGTTACCCTGAAAAATCTGAACCTGGCGGATGTAATTCCCTCCCAGTTGATTGCTACGCGGGTAGAGGGGATCACAGACGGCACTATTAATATTGCAGATCCTACCCAAAACCTCGACATCAATGCCGCGCTCAGAACGCGGGAGCTGCGTATAGACAACGATTCCATCGGCCTGTTGAATATAGACGGTACTTATCACCATCTTACCGGCAACGCCACGTTTAATGTGCAGTCTGATAACGCTGGCATGGCTTTCCTGGCCCAGGGTAAAATAGGACTCTCGGCCTCCAACAATGCCATAGACGCCAGTGTTAAATTCAACGGCACTTCTATCAGCCTGTTAAACAAGTACCTGGCAGGCTATGTTTCCAGTATTACCGGTGCGGTAACCGGCACCTTAAATGTAGGCGGCACCACGCAACTGCCTTCTGTTAAGGGTGCACTTACACTGGATACCGTAGGAGTTACGGTAGATTACCTCGGTACCCATTACCGCATTCCGAAACTGAATGTGAACGTGGACGATAACCTGATTGAATTTGGTAACTTCCTGCTGGTAGATAAATACAATACGAAAGGTACTGCCAGCGGGTATATCAGCCACGATCATTTCGACAAGCTCAATTTTGATTTTGATGTTACCGGCCGCGGCTTCCTGTTCCTGAACACCAGCGCCTCCGACAACGACCTGTTTTACGGGGATGTGCTGGCCGATGGTAAAGTATACTTCTCCGGTCCGCTGAACGATATGCAGATGCATATCCTTGCGCGCCCTATCAAAGGCACCCACTTCTATCTCCCTATGTCCGACAGTAAGGATATCGGGAAATACGATTACATCACGTTCAAAACCTATGGTACCGAGATCGTTGAAAAGAAGAAGAAAAAAGATAATACCAAACTGACCGTAAAGCTGGACATCGCCGCCAATCCTGATGCACAGATCGATGTGATCCTGGATGCCACCACCGGCGATATCATTTCCGCCAATGGTACCGGTAACCTGCAGATCACCGTGAATACAGAAGGGGATTTCACCATGTTCGGCAACTACGAGATCAATAACGGTTCCTATAATTTCAACTTCCAGCGGCTTACCAGCTGGAAATTCGATATAGAAAAGAACAGTACCATCACCTGGAACGGCGACCCTTCAGAGGCCAGGGTAAATATCATGGCCAAATATTCACTGCCAAAGGTGAGCCTGTACAACCTGGTAGGCCAGGGCACGAATATCAGTACAGACAAGCTGGCTACACGTACAGAAAAGGTGGATGTACTCATTAACCTTCGTGGCGCCCTGCTGAAGCCCGACATCACCTACTCCATTGAATTGCCCGAAGTGGGCAGCCTGGCGTATGAAAGCGGGGTGGCTGCGCACCTGAAAGAGATCAACAACGACCAGAACAAGGCATTGTTCCAGGTATGGGGCCTGCTGTTCTCCAACCAGTTCCTCCCGGATGACGCTACTACAACAGCCGCCGCGAATGTGGGCATTACCGGTAAGAATAGTGTGGGACAAGCACTGTCTGCACAGGCGCAGGCCATTCTCAACAACATTACCGGCGTTTTGCTGAAAGGAAGCGGCATCGGGGTGAATGTGAATTACCGCGCCTATAATGTGGGCGGGCCACAGGATAATTCCTCGGTAGACCGTAACCAGGTAAGCGCAGGTATTACCAGTAACCTGTTCAACAACCGTTTCCGTTTATACGCCGGCGGTGATTATGATTGGGGTAAAACTGCTACTTCTGCCAATACCAACCGTTTTGCGGGAGATTTCCGTATTGAATACCTGCTTACACCAGATGGCCGTTTCCGTATCAACGCTTTCAGCAAAACGGATTACGACGTGTATAACCTCAACAACCGTACGAAATCCGGGGTGGGTATTTCCTATATCAGGGAGTACAACCGCTTCAACGAGCTGTTCAACGACAGGCGGCGCAGACGCACGCCGCTACTGGATTCCCTTCGCCGGGCCGCCATGCTGAAACAGGAGCAGCAGGATTCTTTACGGGCCAAAACAGATTCCACTAACCTTGAGTAACCCCTGAAACAACAAAGGAGCAACAACTGTTGTTGTTACTCCCTGGTGTGGTTTACTTTTACAGGAATGGATCCATTCCTTACTTACGCGTTCCCATCAACGGTCGGTTTATCCTTTAAGAATGTCGTGTCCCAATTTGTCGCGCTTGGTTCTGAGATAGTTCTCATTATGCGGGTTGGGATGGATTTCGATGGGTACATTTTCCACCACTTCCAGGCCGTAACCGTTTAACCCGGCGCGTTTGCGTGGGTTGTTGGTGATAAGGCGGAGTTTGCGGATACCGAGGTGACGCAGGATCTGCGCACCTACCCCATAATCGCGTTCATCCATTTTAAAGCCCAGTTCCAGGTTGGCTTCCACGGTGTCCATGCCTTCTTCCTGCAGCTTGTAGGCTTTCAGTTTGTTCATAAGGCCGATACCTCTTCCTTCCTGGTTCATATATAATATAAGGCCTTTCCCTTCTTTTTCCACCATTTGCATGGCTGCGTGCAGTTGTTCGCCACAGTCGCAACGCAGTGAGTGAAGGATATCCCCCGTTACGCAGGACGAGTGGACTCTTACCAGTACCGGTTCGTCTTTTTTCCAGTCGCCTTTTTTCAACGCCATATGGATTTCGCCGGAGTTGATCTGTTTAAAAGCGATCAGTTCAAAGTTGCCGTATTTGGTGGGCATCTGTACTTTCACGCCTTCTTCTATCAGCGTTTCTGTGCTGAGGAGGTAAGCGATCAGGTCTTTTATGGAGATGAGTTTGAGATCGAATTTGGTGGCGATTTCGCGGAGTTCCGGCAGGCGGGCCATGGAGCCGTCTTCATTCATGATTTCCACGAGTACGCCGGCTGGTTCAAATCCTGCGAGGCGGGCCAGGTCTATAGTGGCTTCCGTGTGCCCGGAACGGCGTAAAACGCCGCCGGTTTTTGCTTTCAGCGGGAAGATGTGGCCGGGTTTACCCAAATGTTCCGGTTTGGTATTGGGATCGATGAGCGCCTGAACGGTTTTGGCCCTGTCGTGTGCCGAAATGCCGGTGGTGCAGCCATGTCCCAGCAGGTCTACCGAAACGGTGAAAGGGGTTTGGTGCAGGGCGGTATTATCGCGTACCATCAGGTCGAGCCCCAGTTCTTCGCAGCGCTCTTCTACCAGCGGTGCGCAAATGAGCCCACGGCCGTGGGTACTCATAAAGTTGATGATTTCAGGTGTTACATTGCGTGCTGCCGTGATAAAATCACCTTCATTTTCACGATCTTCGTCATCTACCACGATCACCAGTTTACCGTTTTTTATATCTTCTATTGCTGCTTCTATCGTAT
>JBCNPS010000429.1:0-6648 GCA_039593235.1 Chitinophaga sp.
GGGCGACCATGAGGGCTTCCAGTCCCGCCCGGCAGCCTGGTATCGCGGGACGCTGGCCCGGCACGGCCTGCAGCCGGCAGGGTCGTCGAGGCGGGTAGCCAGGCAAACGATGTTTTCCCGCCTGCACCAGGGCGCTACCCAGTCCTGTGCGGAAGCGGAAACCACTACCACGTGATGGCCCTGCCGCTGGTGATCCCGTATAGCGGCCAATGCCTGCGGACGGATCAGCGAGGGTAATTGTTCCCGGCAAAAGCCTTCACACCCGGCAGAAAAATCGGCGGCAGGCATCTCCGCAAAAAAATACCCAAGTACTTCTTCTTTCATTTCCTGTGCCGGTAACATCTTTAATTTAAAACGCAGCAGCTGTGGCAACAGTTGCACTACACCGGCATACATAGCGGCGCGCCCCCTTTGGTAGCGGATAATTTCCCACAGGGTATCCCGGGTGGTGATAGTACCATCGAAGTCAAAAAATGCAATGGTCACAAGGACAATTTTTTGAAAATACCTTCAGGTATGAGTTTTATAATGAGCATAATGTATTTCCAATGCCACTTTACATACAGCACATTCTTTTTTCGTTTCACTGCTTTAAAGATCACGGTAGCCACTGTTTCCGGTTGTGCGGTGAGCAGCGGGGGAAGGGGCAGGTGACTGGTCATCCGGGTGTTCACGAAGCCGGGCTGCACACTCATCACGTGAACGCCACTACGAAAAAGACGGTTTCTCAGTCCGCTAAGATAAGCCGTAAAACCCGCTTTTGCGCTACCATATATATAATTGCTCTGCCGTCCTCTTTCGCCGGCCACTGAGCTGATACCTATAATGGTTCCCTGCTTCCTGGCTGCATAGCTTTCCGCTACAATATTCAATATGGAAACGGCGCCGGTATAATTGCTGTTGATGATGGTAGCTGCTTCCTGCCAGTTTTCCTGTGCTTTTTCCTGGTTACCCAGGTAACCGAAAACACAGATGGTAATGTCTGGAACCGCCGGCAGGCCGGCGTAAAAGGCTGTGTGTGCGCCAAAGTCGGCGGCATCAAACAGGTGCGTGGTAGCGTTAACGTTATAACGTACCTGCAGATCCTTTTGTTGCGGAACCAACGCAGCAGTATTCCTGCCAGCCAGCTGTATATCATATTTTTCAGACGCAAACTTCCGGGCAATGGCAACCGCCATGTCTGAACCTGCGCCAAGTATTAAAAGGGTAGGCATGAGAGGTATTGGAAACTATTTCGTCAATAATAAACGTTCCGATTGCAGGGATTCAAAACGCGCGTCACTGTTATATTGTTTTACAATTTCGGCAAACCGGCCGGCATTCGGGTAGCTGTTCCAGAAAATTTCCTGCTTCATCCTGGCGTCTTTCGACAGGTACAAACGGCCGCCATATTGCAGTACTATTTCATCCAGTTCATCCAAAAATTCAAACAACCCCTTCCGGATCGGGAAATCCAGCGCCAGGGTATATCCCTCCATCGGGAAGGAAATAAGACTGTCCTGCTTGCCAAACACTTTTAACACCGCCAGGAAAGATCCCCATCCTTTTTCGCTGATCTTTTGCAGGATAGCTATCAGGCCGTCCTTTTGCTCAAGGGACACCACGAACTGGTATTGTACAAAGCCAGCCTTGCCATAACCGCGGTTCCAGTGCAGGATGGCATCCAGCGGATAAAAGAAAGGTTCATAAGGGATCACCTTATGCATTACCTTTTTATAATTCTTCCCGTAATATAACCAGTTGAAGGCCTTTACTGTAAAGGTATTGAGTACAAAGGAGGGAAGGTTGAAGGGAACTGTAAGTTTTCGTTTAGCCGGTAACGTAAGCGGGGCTTCTTTTTGTTTGGTGTTCAGTTCATCCGGGGTGGCATGTTCGCCAACAATGAGGATACTCCGGCCAAAGGAATCACCTTTCTGCAGGCAATCGATCCATGCCATGGAGTAGGTATAGTGCTTGTATTCATCAAACAGCCGGATCACTTCCTCCAGGTTTTTAGCTTTTAGTTGTGTTTGCCGGATATAAGCGGTACTGATCTTTTTAAGCCCGAATTTTACACGGGTGATCACGCCGGTAAGACCCATACCGCCACAGGTGGCCCAGAACAGGTTTTCATGTTGTGTGGCTGAGCAGCAAACCGTTTCGCCATTGGCGGTTAATACATCCATGTCGATGACATGCCCGGAAAATGCACCATCCACATGATGGTTCTTGCCATGAACATCGGAGGCTACGGCGCCGCCTACGGTAATATATTTGGTGCCGGGGGTAACCGGTAAAAACCATCCTTTGGGAACAATAATATCCAGTACCTGGTCCAGTGTTACACCTGCCTGCACATCCATCACGCCGGCGGCGGTATCGAAGGAAAGCATCTTATCGTACTTCAGCATGGAGATGCTGTGTTTGCCCAGGGAGGCATCGCCGTAGCAGCGGCCGTTACCCCGTGCAATCATATGCGTATTGGCTACCACATAACTGCGAAGCTCCTCTTCCCGGGTAAAAGCATGTTCGTCGCTGTCAACAGCAGGGTAGTTCCCCCAGTTGGCTAACCGTTTTTGCATTATTCAAAAAAAGTTTTATCTGTCGGTAAATAAATTAATACATAAAAACTCAGGACCCACAGGAGGATGGTTAATTGAATAAAACGGTCTTTATATAGGATTTTGGTGGGAGAACCTGTACTGTTCTCCACGTAGGTTATTTGCAAATATCGTAATAATCCGCCAATTACAAACAGGGTGGTGTAATAAAGACGGTAGGTATGAAACCTGGCCTGTGTTTCAGGTGAAATAGTATACATCAGGTAAGACACAATGATCACTGCCGAAACAAGGGCCAGCATTACATTGAAGAAGTCGAGGTTATACCCTTTGGCTGCTTTCCGCATTTCCTTCCCGGAATCCATTTTAATAAGGATATCATCCCGGCGCTTGGCGATGGCCATAAAAAGCGCCAGCAGGAACACCATGATCACCAGCCATTCCGAGATGGCCAGTTTGGCGGCTACGCCACCGGCCTTTACGCGCAGTACAAACCCGGTAGAAAGGATCAGGATATCGAGAATAGAGATATCTTTCAGCCCAAGGCAATACAGCAGGTTCAGTACAAAATAGGTGCTGAGTACAAACACGAACTTCTGACCTACCAGGATGCCGAGTGCATAGCCGGCAAAAATGCAGATCACAAACAGGGCCAGGGCCGCCGGTTTGCTGATGCTGCCGGAAGCCAGGGGGCGCTTACATTTTACCGGGTGCTGCCGGTCGGCCTCCATATCACGGTAATCGTTGAGAATATAAATACTGCTGGCAATGAAGCTGAAAGCAAAAAAAGCCACTGCCAGGTCCAGTAGTTTCGACGTATTGAACATCTCTCCCGCAAAGAACAGGGGGATAAACAGGAAGGCATTCTTTACCCAGTGTTTGGGTCTTAACAGCGTTAAAAATTTCACGGAACCTGGAGTTGTTTGGTCAGTTAGATGGGCCTAAATTACAATTTATTCGATTACTTTTGCAGCCATTCATATTACTGAATCATCGGCTTTTACAGCGAATCCCAATCTACTATGCCCAAATTTTCATTGAAAGGCAGTCGCCCTGCCATTGCAGAAAGCATCATTATCATTGCCCTTGCCCTGGTGCCGTTATTTGTAACATTCCCGTACCGTGTTAATATTTTTCTCTCCTGGGAGGGCGCTTACCGGATATCGTCCGGGCAAATTCCGTTCAGGGATTTTGGAACGCCGCTCGGTTACGGCTTCTGGATCTTCCCGGCGCTCTTTTTTAAACTGTTCGGACCCGAGCTTATTTCCCTGGTAAAAGCGCAGGTGTTGCTGAATATTATGGCCGGCTTCGCCTTCCGGTCCATCATGAAAAGTATGGGCGTGCAACCGGGCGTGCGACTGCTATCTGTGCTGGTATTTGTACTGTCTTATTCCTTCTTTAATTTCTGGCCCTGGTATAATCATACGGTGATCGTATTTGAACTGGTAGGACTTGCCTTCCTGTTCCGGGCTTTGTTTTCAGATAGCCGTATACGTAAGTACGGCAATATGCTGGGCGCTGCCTTTTTTATTTTCCTGTCGGTGTTCACCAAGCAGGATGGAGGCGGAATGGCCTTTATGTTATGCCTTTTGTTCGTGGCCTATAACAGCTTACAAACGCGGCGTTGGCTGGACCTGCCCATTTTTGTGGGCATGTTTGTCCTGGTAGCGGCTATTATGATCCTGCCCCTCATGCCGGGTTTTGGTTACTGGTTTAACCACGGGCAGCCGCCGCATAGCTCCCGCCTGGCGGTCAACGATTTTACGGATGAAATATTCGGCAGCTCCAACTGGATCAAAGCATACGTGGTGCTGGTGGTATTATGTATTGTGGCAAAAGTAAAGGAATGGGGTCCCTGGTTACGGCAGCGCCGGGAGGTATTGTTTGCATTGCTCACGCTGGGTATATTGGGAGAGGCTGCTATTTTCCAGGTAACCAGTTATACACCGCCGGACAATAACATCTTTTTCCACAGTTTTGCTTTTGCCTTTATTGCGGCTTATTTATTTGAATTACTGAAGATAAATATCAATTCGTTCCGCCCTTTGCTGGGAGCTACTTTTCTTGTGCTCTTCTGGTGGTCTGGCACCTGGTGGAAATACATAGGCCGGTTTACCGACCGTTTGTTCCCTGCACAGGAAGTCGCCGCGACTGGTCCTGGTCATGAGAACGTGGTGAACCGCCATAATTACATGCTGAACAACGACACTACCGATGTGCCGGTATCCTCCTGGGTATATTCCAACCTGAAGCCTTTCCGCAAAATATACATGCCTGCATCTACCGTGAAAGGGATGGAGCACATTATGGCGCTCCCGGTAGTAACTGAAAAGAAGGGCGATATCAAAGTATTGAACATGTCGGAGCTTACCCCGCTGGCGGCTGCCATGCCCTATAAACTGGAAACCGGTCCGGATTATCCTTTATGGTACCATCTGGGAGTTGGGATGTTTAACCGGCAGCTGGCTACCTTCACGCAAAAAATAAGGGACCATCATTACGACCTGGTGATCTATGAATATGCCCCCACATTAAACAACTTTTACCCCTTTGCATTGAGGGGGGAACTGAAGCAACACTACCATCAGGTAGACAGTTTTCTTGCACCAAGAAGACCTACAAATGCGATTATTGAAGTATATGTAAAATAAAATATGTATCTTGAAAGGGCAAAATAAAAAAAATGACGGCTCCGTATAAACCCGGATATCAAAATACTATCATTATCTATAAAAAAGGGCTCCTGAAAGGGGCCTTTTTATGTAATATAAATAATTGATTTTTAAATTATTACATTCAAACGCTTCAATCATCTCATTAACCACGCCAATTCCTCGTTTTTACCCTGTTTTTTATTAACCAGTAAAATAACTTTTACCGGTTAATAATATAACCTACCTTTACAAAAACAAAGAAAACAGCTTAGAAAAATCATCATCATCTCTTCATTCCGGACAAGACAAAAGCAAATGTCTACTCAAAAAATGATCTCCTCACTCCGGCTCGACGGCGGCATTTTGTGCCTCGATTTTGTGAACACCATCGACAACCGGAAGAAAGGAATACCGCATAATTATCTCAACGGTTTTAAAGACCTGTTGGAATGGTATGGGCATACCCGGGCTTTATCTCCCAAAATTATCCATACCCTGGAAAGGCTGGCGAAAGACTACCCGCAAAAAGCGGCCGTGGTTTTTGAGAAAAGCATTGCTTTGAGGGAATTGCTGCACCGGTTATTTACTGCCGGCCTGGCCAAAAAGAAACCCGGTGCTGCCGACAGCATGCAGTTCAATACCTACATCGGGGAGGCCTACGCCAATATTGAGATCGGCTGGCGGGCCGGGGCCGGTACCTTGCAATTCAATGCGCCCGCATTGGAGCAGGTATACTGGTGGCCTGTAAAATCGGCAGTGGAATTATTCACTTCCGGCCGGTTGGCGGAAGTAAAGGAGTGCCCCGCCTGTGGATGGCTTTTCCTGGATAAAAGCCGTAATGGATCGCGCAAATGGTGCAGCATGAGCACCTGTGGCGATGTGAGCAAAGTAACCCGGAACTATCAGCGTACCAAAAGAAAGCAATCATGAACGGGAAAAGCGTATTGTCTTCAAAACTGATCTTTTGCCTCCTGGCGGTATATATTATATGGGGCTCCACCTACCTTGGAATGAAAATAGCCACTAAGGTGGTGCCGCCCTTTCTTTTATCGTCCATGCGTTTCCTGGTAGCGGGCAGTATCCTGTTGCTGGTTGGCGCTCTCCGGGAAAAGGCCTGGCCCGGGCGCCGGCAGCTGGTTGCCGCCTGTTTCATAGGCGTATTGCTGATCGGTATCGGGAACACCACCGTAGCCCTGGCCGTAAATTATATGCCCTCCGGGATCGTGGCGCTGATAGTGGCGGCCATGCCCGCCTGGATCATGGGCATGGACTGGGCTTTCTTTAGTAAGCAACGGCCATCGGGCATGACAATGCTCGGCATCGTGGTGGGGTTTGCCGGGTTGTTCCTGCTGTTCAATCCATTTGTTCACCATGAGGCGCGGCAATTTCCCCTGTGGCCGGTGATCGTTATTGTAGGAGGAAATATCTGCTGGGCGGCAGGCACATTGCTGGTG
>JBCNPS010000043.1:0-21818 GCA_039593235.1 Chitinophaga sp.
TATACCAATCCGGCGCTCTGGCCGGCAAAGGCAGTATTAATAGTTTGATTAATGGTGGCGATATCCAGGCCGTAGCGGGCTATCTGATCGCGGTTGGCCGTTACCACTATTTGCGGCAACCCGCCGGTTTGCTCCACATACAGATCTTTTGCACCGGGCGTACGGTTCACAATGCGGCCAACTTTTTCCGCCAGTGAAGCCAGTATGGTAAGATCTTCTCCGAATATCTTAATACCAACATCCTGCCGCACGCCTGAAATAAGCTCATTGAACCGGAGCTGTATGGGTTGTGAAAAGCCAAAACTCACCCCGGGGATGGCTTCCAGGGCTTCCTGCATCTTGTTGGCCAGTTCTTCCCGGTTGCGGGCGCTGGTCCACTCCTTTTTGGGCTTGAGCAAAATGGTGAGGTCGCAGGCTTCCATGGGCATGGGGTCGGTAGGTATTTCCGCGGCGCCTATCTTCCCGATCACCTCTTTCACTTCGGGGAACTGCTTCATCAGGATGCCGGATGCCAGGCTTACCTTGTCGATGGTTTCCGACAGGGAGCTGCCGGTGAGTAACCGTGTCTCTACTGCGAAATCTCCCTCTTCCAGGGTAGGTATAAATTCTCCTCCCATCTTCCCAAATAAAAATAATGCAATTACAAAAAGCAGTATAGCCGTTGCCGTTACCAGGGCCTTTGCACGCAATGCGCCTCTGATAACGGGAGCGTATATACGCTGAAAGCAACGCATGATGCGGTCGGCCACCGTCACCTTATTATCCAGGTTTTTACTCAGCATCAGGGCGGATACCATCGGCACATAGGTGAGCGACAAGATAAAGGCGCCCAGGATGGCGAAAGATACGGTTTGCGCCATGGGGCGGAACATCTTGCCCTCAATACCTGTAAGCGCCAGGATAGGCAGGTATACAATGAGGATAATGATTTCGCCGAAAGCTGCAGTACTGCGGATCTTGCTGGCGGCGTCAAAAACTTCCGTATCCATTTCCGACTGCGATAGGCGCAGTCGCTGCCCGGTTTTATTCCTGCCTGCAAGATGGTGCAGGGTGGCTTCCACAATAATTACCGCCCCGTCCACTATCAGTCCAAAATCAATGGCGCCCAGGCTCATCAGGTTCCCCGATACGCCAAACAGGTACATCATGGAAATGGCAAACAACATCGACAGCGGGATTACAGAAGCTACAATCAGTCCTGCGCGCAGGTTGCCGAGGAACAGTACCAGTACAAAAATGACAATGAGCGCTCCCTCTACCAGGTTTTTCTGCACCGTACCTATGGCCCTGCCTACAAATTGACTGCGGTCCAGGAAGGGCTCTATCACTACGCCTGCCGGCAATGTTTTTTGTATCTCCGTGATCCTTGCTTTCACGGCTTTTACCACCTCGTTGGAGTTCTTTCCTTTCAGCATCATTACAATACCGCCTACGGCCTCCCCGTTTGCATTGCGGGTAAGCGCGCCATAACGCACGGCGTCGCCCAGCTGTACGGTGGCAATGTCCCTGATCAGTACCGGTAATCCTTCCGGGGTGTTCTTCACCACTATCTTTTCTATATCCGCCAGGCTGCCGATCAGGCCTTCGCTGCGGATAAAGTAAGCATTGGGCTTTTTGTCGATATAAGCCCCGCCGGTGTTCTGGTTATTGCGCTCCATGGCGTTGAACACATCAGCGATACTGAGGCGGTAACTGCGGAGTTTATCGGGGTTCAGCGTTACCTGGTACTGCTTCAACATCCCGCCAAAACTGTTTACTTCCGCCACACCGGGAGTGCCGAGCAGCTGCCGTCGTACATACCAGTCCTGTATGGTACGCAGTTCCCGCGCATCAAATTTCTCCTCATACCCTTTCCGGGGATGTAATACATATTGGTATATTTCTCCCAGGCCGCTGGAAACAGGCGCCATTTCCGGGACGCCGATACCATCGGGTATATTGGCCCTGGCTTCGCCCAGTTTTTCATTCACCTGTTGCCGGGCCCAGTAAATATCTACATCGTCGTGAAATACAATAGTGACCACCGACAGGCCAAACCTTGAAATGGAGCGAATCTCCGCCATTTCGGGTATCACGGCCATGGTTTGTTCAATAGGAAAGGTAATGAGTCTTTCTACCTCCTGTGCTGCCAGCGAGGGCGATTGCGTGATCACCTGTACCTGGTTATTGGTGATATCCGGTACTGCGTCTACCGGTAACCGTAACAAGGCGAAAACGCCAAATGCCGCCAGGGCAAACGTAAATATCCCTATCATTAATTTGTTCCTCACAGAGAAACGAATGATCTTATCCAGCATGATTGATTCAATAAGTAATAAAATGAAGTACCATAGCCATACCTGCACCGGTAAAAGGCGCGGATATGCTCATAGCAAAAACATCTGTAAAACGTATTAAACCAGCTGTGGGGGCTGCCAGATGGCGCCTGGTAAAGAAGGAAGCGGGTTAAGGGGTAATACCGGGTAGTCTATCATCACCCGTTGTGCTATAAAATAAACAGCTACCGCCGCAGCAGGCGTGGCCTGTACATTACAGCAGCTGCATACGCAGAGCGGGGAGCAATAGTCCGATTGTGTTTCGTGATCGTGCGAAGTGGAAAGCTGTACAGCCACAGCGTTGTTTACCGCCTGGTAATCGTTGCAGGGAATGCACGATAACAGCACGATATAACAGCTTAATATATAAAGTAGCCACTTCATCTTTACAAATGTAAAACTTAAACACAAAACGCCGCCGGAAAAAACTGCATCGCAGTTGCGGCGGAGATGATTTTTGTACTTAAATTAGCCGCATGAATTGCCTGATAGTAGACGATAACAAGCTGGCGCGCACCGCCATGAAGCAACTGGCCAGTCATGTGGAACAGCTGCATGTAGCAGGTGAATGCAGCAGCGCGATGGAAGCCTATAATTTTCTACAGAAAGAAAAGATCGATCTCCTGTTACTGGACATCGAAATGCCTGGTATGAGCGGCCTGGAACTTACCCGTAACCTGGGAAAGAAGCGCCCGGTGATCATCTTCACAACGGTAAAAAAAGATTATGCGGTAGAGGCATTTGAATTAAATGTGGCCGATTACCTGATCAAGCCGGTGCAACCCGCCCGCTTTATCCAGGCTATTGAAAAAGCCCGTGAAATCGCCGACAGCAATCTCCGGGAACTACAGGTATCCGATACTGAATTTGTGTTTATACGCGATAATGGTATCCTGAAAAGAATAAAAACAGAAGACATCCTTTTCCTGGAAGCGATGGGCGATTATGTAAAACTAAATACCCCGCAGAAATTCCATGCCATCCATACCACCCTTAAAGCACTGGAAGAAAAACTGCCGGCCGGTAAATTTATGCGGGTACACCGCTCCTACATCGTGGCGTTGGACAAAATTGAATCTATTGAAGACGGTACCATCATTATCAATAAAAATGCGATCCCTGTAGCAGATGCTTACCGCTCCGCCCTTAATAATAAACTGAATCTCCTGTAACTCAACGACACTTTCCCCTTTTTGACCGACAGCTGCTGCCTGTTGGGCCATTAGTATTACGCTCCCTTTTTTCCCGGATGTATCTTTGGGTCGTCAAAACAATTGATCACTAAATAAAATATACAGCCATGAAAAAGTTTGGAATTGTAATCGCCGCAGCTATGTTGTTTATGAGTGCATCATCTTTTGCACAGACCACTGCGCCTAAAAAAGAAACAACGAAGAAAGAAGTTGCCGCAAAAGCGCCTGTACACAAAAAACACGCGAAGCATCATCATACAGCAAAACCTGCTGCTGCTCCGGCTGCACCAAAGGCAAAATAACAGCATTCCTTTGTTACACATAATTAGCCTCAGCGGATGATTGCGCTGAGGCTAATTATCTGATGGAAGGAACAATAAAATTGCTACTTTTATTGAACCGGCTTTCCTATATCAGCGTTTATATGTACTAAACTGTCATGCAGCCTAAAAGAATCAAATATTACCTCCTTGGCCTGTTCATTACCGGAATGATATTATTCGTTGTGCTGCAATTCAATTCCGCAAACAATATCCATAAACTCATTAAAGGCAACGAGCAACTGCTGCAGGAACTGAATGTAAAGAATGAACTCCAGAAACTGCAAACAAATATGGCCAAAACCGACAGTAAAGTACGCGGTGCGGTCATTTCCCAGGATACCATCCATATTACCGGCATTGAAGCCGAAATAGCCATTATAAAGGCAGATCTCAAAGAGATCAATAAGATCATCAGGAACGATAGCACCGAAAAGCTCCTCACCCAGCTCAACTACCTGGTGGATGAAAAGAATAATTTCAACCTGACAGTGCTGGATACCTTTTACAGCCAGGGCAAATGGGCGGCGGAAAAACTCATCAACAACCAGAAAGGAAAACGGCTGGGAGAAGCCATCACCGGTATTTTACGACAGCTGGACACCACCCGGCAATCGGAAGTGAACCGTACTACCCACCTGATAGACAGCAGCGGGCAGAAAGCCCAGCGTTGGGGTACGGTACTGGTTTTCTTTGCCTGCCTAATGAGCCTGCTGGCATTCCTGTACATCACCAGCCGCATTCACCGGCAGGAGCAACTGATAGAAGCGCTGGATGAATCGCAGCAGCAGGAAAAGAAACTGGCCGCCGTAAAAGAACAGTTCCTGGCCAATATGAGCCATGAAATACGCACCCCGATGAACGCCGTCATCGGGTTTACCAATTTGCTTAAAGTGCAGCCACTCAACGATAAATCCAAAGAATACGTAGCCGCCATAGAAAACGCCGGGCAAAGCCTGCTGGAAATCATCAACGATATCCTGGACATCTCCAAAATAGAATCCGGGATGATGCGCATAGAAGCTACCTCTTTCAGTTTACGCGGCGTACTGCATGCCATCAATACCATGTTCCGGCCAAAGGCGGAGGAAAAGCAGCTGCAGTTATCGGTTACCATTGAAGACGATGTACCGGATATTTTATATGGAGATGTAATGCGGCTTACACAGGTGTTGGTGAATCTTACCAGTAATGCCATTAAATTTACCGGAGATGGAGACGTACGTATACATGTAGCAAAGATCTGGCAGGAAGAGAATGAAGTTCGTTTACTGTTCACCGTTAGTGATACCGGTATAGGCATTGAACCCTCCAAGCAACACAGCATCTTTGACCGCTTTAACCAGGCGGAAGCCGCTACCACCCGTAAATACGGCGGTACCGGCTTGGGATTGACCATCGTAAAACAGCTGATAGAATTACAGAACGGCTTTATTTCCGTGGAAAGTAAACCAGGGGAAGGCGCCACCTTTAAAGTGGAGTTGCCATACACACTGGGCGAACCCCTGCTGGAAGAAGGCGCCAACTATTTTGCAGAAAACGACCAGCTGCCACTGCACCCGGATGTAAGGCTCCTGGTAGCGGAAGATAACCGGATGAACCAGAACCTGCTTCGTCATCTGCTGGGTAACTGGCATTTGCAATACAAATTGGTGAATAACGGTAAAGAGGTATTACAGGCGTTAGAACGGCAGCACTACGACCTGGTGCTCATGGATATACAAATGCCTGAAATGGATGGCTATACGGCTGTACAGGCCATCCGGAACGAGCTTCATTCCACTATCCCGGTAATAGCCATGACAGCCCACGCCATGGCCGGCGAACGTGAAAAATGCCTGCAAATGGGCATGAATGAGTACATTTCCAAGCCTATCATTGAGGACGACCTGTATAAAATGATCCAGGTGTACATCGGCAAACTGCCGCCACGGGAATTGCCTGCTATCCATCACCAGCCTGGAGAAAACGGGATCCATCACCTGATCAACCTGAACTATCTTCACGACCTTTCCAAAGGCAATACCCAATTCGAAAAAACAATGCTGGAGCAATTCATAGCGCAGCTGCCGGAGGAATTATCATTGCTGAAGCAGGCACTCGTAGCGGAAGACATTGCTGCCATACGCGCTACCGCACATAATCTCAAAACCACGGTATCTTTTATCGGTTTGCAGGAGCATCTCTACCCTGTGCTGGAACCGCTGGAAAAACTGCAGGAAAACAGCTATCATCCCGGTATGGTGGCCAGCCAGTTCAATACGCTGAAACAGCTGTGTATACAGGCTGTACAGGAAGCCATTCATATATTATTATAGTTCCCCGTTATACATTACCGTACATTTTTCCCTGTTCAACGACAGTAATACCCTGTTCACCGAAACATCCTGTCAACGCGCTCTTTGCTGATGTATTTTTACTACAGAAACAACAACACATTCTTTCATCTAATCATTTTTAAAAAGACAACATCATGAAAAAAAGCCTGATCGCCGCTGTAGTAGTAATGAGCATTTCTGCTGCATCTTTTGCACAAGCACCAGCTGCTAAACCTGCAAAGAAAGCCGCTAAAACTGAAGCTAAAGCTACTGCTGATTCTACTAAGAAAGCTGTTAAGCACGAACATGCAAAGAAAGCTGCTGCTCCTGCTAAGAAAGCATAATTCAGCACCATACGCGTTTGAGTTAATAAGTCCCGTTGGTCTTCCCGGCTAACGGGATTTTTTTGCGCGGATTTTGTCTGACTCCGGATTATGATGATTACGCTGATTACGCTGATTTGATCACTTTGGATTTAAAATGATTTGGGGAGATTTAAGCGGATACTTTCGCCAAAATCTCCCCAAATCATTTTAAAATCATTACAAAATCCAATCAGCGTAATCAGCGTAATCATCATAATCCGGAGTCAGACAAAATCCGCGCACTAAAAAAGCCCGCCATAAGGCGGGCTCTCTTCGTATCCTTGGTGCGGTTACTATTTCTGTAAACCGTCCAGTTTCTTTTTCACTTCTTCTACTTTTGCAGTGTTGTTTTTGATCGCGTAGATCTTCTGCAGTGCATAGAGGCAGCTTTCGTAGGTTTGTTTGTCGCTTGCATCGAGGCTGCTGGCTTTAGCGGTGAAGCCTTCATCAGCTTTCTCAAAGAAAGGCAGTGCCTGACCCATCAGTCCTTCTACTTTAGTTTGTAATTCTTTGGCTTTAGGAGAAGTCTGTTGTTTGCTGTCGAGGCCATTGAGTTCTTTGTTGAAAACAACGGCGCGGTTGAAGTACAGTGCGCCCAGCTGGAAGTTGGCAGTTGCATCAGCAGGGTTCATTTCGATGGCTTTCTTGTAAGCTGCTTCTGCTTTACCGATCAGTTCTTCGTAGTTAGCCGGTTTAGGTGCATCGCCGCCTTTTTCATCGCGGGGATTAGCCAGGTTATCTACACGGATAGCGTAATCCAGTACAGCTGCTTCGTCGTTTGGATTATCAGCCATTTTCTTTTCCAGCATACCCAGTAATTCGTTGGTTTTACCAGTTTTGCTGTAGAAAGCCATTTCCATATCGTTGAAGCGTTTATCCTTAGGGAATAATGCTTTAGCCTGTTCGATGGTTTTCAGCCAGTTAGCCTGGTCGCCTTTCTCTTCATACAGCTGGCCCAGGATCACGTACAGTGCCGGTTCCCCTTTGAACTGCAGGTCGGCAGCTTTTTTCAGGTAGGTGAAAGCGTCGTCTTTTTTACCGGCCTGGTTGGCAGCATAACCAACGTAGAAAGTGAGGGCAGTATCTGTAGGAATGGAGCCACCGAGGTTTTTACTGTTATAGAAATCAGCTACTTCAAAGGCCTGTTTAAAGTTATACAGGGAAGAGTCCCATTTCTGTTCGTTCAGGTTAGCATAACCGGCATTGGCGATGGTAGCGTAAACGTTGAACAGGGGCTGGTTCATTTCCAGTACCGCTTCTTTCATTTTAGGATCTATTTCCAATGCTTTTTTGAAGGCTGCAAAAGCTTCCTGTGCGAGTGCCGCACTTTTCTGCTTGGTGCCCATAGCTTCCAGGATCTTACCATCCACCAGCCATGTTTTAGCGTCGTTTTTGGTCTTATCGTTCTGTAATGCTGCGTCAATATCCGCTTTGGCTTTTTCCAGATCTTGCTTCTTCAGGTTCTCATCCGCACTGCTAACTTTTGCCCGTTGTGCCATAACCGATACACCGGCCGTGCAAAAGAGAAGAGATACCAATAATTTTTTCATGCTTTTGTTTTTTTTAGTTGCTGATTACAATAAGAGTATGGTGCTCCAATAAATAATAATACAACCAGTAGCATAGTTACCACTAAAAGCTGGCTGTATTTTTTTATCAGAAACCGGTAACAGACCGGGTTAAGGGTCTGTTACCGGCTATAAAAAAGATGATTTATTCTTCTGTTGCCTCAGTAGCTTCACCGTCGGTTTCTTCCGGTGCGTTGTGATTGTCACCTGCTTCAGGTGTTTCTTCGCCTGCTACAGCGGTTATTTCGCTACCTTCAGTGCCTTCTTCCCCGTTGATTACTTCTTCTGCTTCCTGTTCATCCAGTCTTGCTACAGCTGCAATTTCATCGTTATTATCCAGGCGGATCAGGCGTACGCCCTGTGTGGCGCGGCCGGCTTCGCGGATATCTGCAACGGCCATGCGGATGGTGATACCGGACTTACAGGTGATCATCAGGTCATGTTTTTCCGTTACATCGAGGATAGCAATGAGGTTACCGGTTTTTTCCGTGATGTTAATGGTTTTCACCCCTTTACCGCCACGGTTGGTAATACGGTATTCCTCGATGTTGGTACGTTTACCGAATCCTTTTTCAGATACCACCAGGATGGTTTTCTGATCGTCTTCTTTATTAACACAAACCATACCAACCACTTCATCCTTGTCGCTGTCTACCTCAATTCCTCTTACACCAATGGCGCCGCGACCGGTATCGCGAACCGTTGCTTCAGGGAACCTGATGGCGCGGCCGCTCTGGATGGCCATCATGATCTGGCTGTCGCCGGTGGTCAGTTTGGCCTCCAGCAGCTGGTCGCCTTCATTGATGGTGATGGCGTTTACACCGTTCTGACGCGGACGGGAAAATTCTTCCACCAGCGTCTTCTTGATGATACCTTTCTTGGTACAAAGTACAATATAATGGTTATTGATAAAATCTTTATCACCCAGGTCTTTAATGTCGATGATAGCGCGGATCTTATCATCGGCCGGCAGCTGGATCATGTTCTGGATAGCGCGTCCCTTACCGCTTTTTTCGCCGTCAGGGATTTCATAGACCTTCAGCCAGTAGCAGCGGCCTTTTTCCGTGAAAAACAGCATGGTATGGTGGGTAGAGGCTACGAACAGGTGCTCGATATAATCCTCGTCGCGGGTTCTGCCGCCAATAGCGCCACGGCCCCCGCGTTTCTGCTGGCGGTAGTCGTAAGCGGAAGTACGTTTGATATATCCCAGGTGAGAAATGGTGATCACCACATCTTCTTCTGCAATAATATCTTCAATCCTCATTTCGCTGGCCAGGTACTGGATCTCTGTTTTACGTTCGTCACCGAATTTCTTCTTCACTTCTTCCAGTTCTTCGCGGATGATCTTCATACGTAAAGATTCATCTGCCAATACATCTTTCAGGTAAGCGATCAGTTTCATGATGTCGTCGTATTCAGCGCGGATCTTATCGCGTTCCATACCGGTAAGACGCTGCAAACGCAGTTCCAGTATGGCTTTTGCCTGAATTTCAGACAGGCCGAACTCTGTCATCAGTCCTTCTTTCGCAATTTCAGGTGTAGCGGCGGCACGGATCAGCGCAATCACCTGGTCCAGGTGATCCAGCGCAATCAGGTAACCGGCGAGGATATGCGCTTTCTCTTCTGCCTTACGCAGGTCGAAGCGGGTTCTTCTCACCACTACTTCATGACGGAAGTCGATAAATTCCGCAATCATGTCTTTCAGGTTCAGGATACGCGGACGGCCTTTTACCAGCGCCACGTTATTGATACCGTAAGATGTTTGCAGTTCGGAGTATTTAAATAACTGGTTGATGATCACGTTGGAGATAGCTTCCCTTTTGAGATCTATTACCAGGCGCATACCTTCACGGTCGCTCTCGTCGCGTACATCGGAGATGCCTTCAATGATCTTATCGTTTACCAGCTGTGCAATTTTCTGGTGCAATACCGCCTTGTTGATCTGGTATGGCAGTTCATAGATCACCAGTTTTTCGCGGCCGTTCTTGGCGGTTTCAGAGGTGATCTTACCTCTTACCACTACCCTGCCCCTGCCGGTTTCGAAGCCTTGCTTAACGCCTTCAAAACCATATATAACGCCTCCTGTAGGGAAGTCGGGCGCCTTGATATGTTTGATCAGTTCTTCTACCGTAATGTCTTTGTTTTCGATATACGCCACTGCGCCATCCACTACTTCGCTGAGGTTGTGGGGCATAATGTTGGTGGCCATACCAACGGCGATACCGGAGGCGCCATTCACCAACAGGTTGGGAATGCGTGTAGGCAGTACCGTAGGTTCTTCCAGGGTGTCATCGAAGTTGTTGGTAAAATCTACCGTTTCTTTCTCGATGTCTTCCAGCATGGCTTCTGCGATCTTCTGCAGGCGGATCTCGGTGTAACGCATGGCAGCCGGCATATCGCCATCTACCGAACCGAAGTTACCCTGGCCATCCACCATGGGATAACGCATGCTCCAGGGCTGCGCCAAACGTACAATGGTGTCGTAAATAGAAGCATCCCCGTGCGGGTGATACTTACCCATTACCTCACCCACAATACGGGCTGATTTCTTGTAGGCCTTGTTACTGTGGTTGCCCAGTTCATTCATCCCGAATAAAACGCGGCGGTGCACAGGCTTCAGACCATCTCTCACATCGGGCAGGGCACGGCCCACGATCACGGACATAGAATAATCTATGTAGGCCGTTTTCATTTGCTCCTCGATATTTATCTGGACAATTCTCCCTTCCTGATGATTTTCCGTATGCTCTGTCATTTTGTGTGTTGATTTACAGTTTTTTCTGCGTAAAACAGATAAAGGCAAATATAGCCATTTCAGCCCTTATTCCTGCCTAAAAATCAAAGAATGTGAATAAAAAACACCATAGGGATTAACGATTATATTGCAATATGGATATATGATTGATTTAAACAATGAATGACAACCATTTATATGGCTTTTGTGTTATAAACAAATAACCCGGTTTTTGATTTATCTGCTATATGTTAAAACACATTAATATATGAGAAAATAAATATTGGCAAAGTATTTGTTTCTAAGCGACTGATAATCAATAGATCGAATCAACGGAAAACATATATATAATAAGAACAAATCCGAATTTGCCTGAAAATTCGAACATAAGTGTAAAAAGTGCTGTTATTCCCCTGATTCTTAATCACTTTTCTAAAGAAGACTATGAAGAACATACTGTTGTTTGGCGCCGGCAAATCGGCTACCAGCCTGATCGACTATCTGTTGGCAAATGCACCGAGGCAAAAATGGCATATCACAGTGGCCGATCACGACCTTTCGCTCATTAAATCAAAAACAGGAAAATCATATTACGCTACACCCGCTGCACTGGATATCAAAGACAACGCAGCCAGACAACAACTGATCCGGGACACCGACCTGGTTATTTCCTTATTACCCGCTACCCTGCATATCCTGGTGGCAAAGGATTGCCTGGCGGAAAAGAAACACCTGCTCACCGCTTCCTATATCGATGAGGAAGTAAGACAACTACAACCCGACATTGAAAAAGCCGGCCTGCTGTTTATGTATGAAATGGGCCTGGATCCGGGGATAGATCATATGTCGGCCATGAAGCTCATTCATTCCATTGAAAAGAAAGGCGGGCAGATCTTCTCCTTTAAATCATACTGCGGCGGCCTTATCTCCCCCGACAGCAACGACAACCCCTGGCAGTACAAAGTGTCCTGGAATGCCCGGAACATTGTAATGGCAGGCATTTCCGGCGCTACCTACAAGGAGAAAAGCAAAGTAAAGGAACTCACCTACGAACAACTTTTTGATCATACCAAAACCATACAGGTACCGGGGCTCGGTAAGCTGGCCTTCTACCCCAACCGCGATTCCCTGGGATATATGCAGGCTTACAAGCTGGAAGACCTGGCCACCTTTATGCGCGCCACCCTCCGCTTCCCCGACTTCTGCGAAGGCTGGAATGCCCTGATAAAGCTGGGCCTGACAGACGATCGTCATAAAATTGCCACAGATAAACTAACGTATACGGAATGGGCATCCCACGCCGTTAAAGATGGTACAGGCGCCCCGGAAGAGAATATAGCCCAGTTCCTGGGCGTTAGCACCAAGTCCAAAGTGATCCGCCAGTTAAAATTCCTGGGATTATTAAGCACAGAAGTCATAAATTTAGGGGAACAAACCAATGCGGGCGTACTCCAGTTCCTGGTAGAGAACAAACTCAAAATGGAACCTGCCGATAAAGACATGATCGTAATGATGCATGAAATTGAGTTTGAACGCCGCAGTATGGCCACCAGGATGCACAGCTACATGATTGTTCAGGGCGAAGACAGCATACACACAGCGATGGCAAAAACAGTTGGGCTCCCACTTGGCATTATGGCCAAAATGATCCTCCAGGATAAGATAACATTAACAGGACTGCAAATACCGGTAATGCCGGAAGTATATAACCCCGTTCTAAAAGAATTAGAAGAGTACGATATCAGATTTGAAGAAAGCTTTGAATAAGCAAAGTTATTTTTTTCCTATGATGGACTCTAATCGGGCACAAGGACTTGTGATACCTCCCCTGGAACGGGGAGGTTTTTATTTTTTATAAGATGCTTAATAACTCCAGCACACCTTCTGTGGCGGGCTTTTCAATGAGGTACAGGTTATCAGCTTTCCCTACTTCGGGAATTTTCCTGTCGATGATAAACACCGGTACATCCGGCTTTACATATTGCAGCAGGCTGGCTGCAGGGTACACCTGTAAAGAGGTGCCTACCACTACAAATACATCGGCCTCCCATACTTCCCGCGCCGCCTTTTCGATCATCGGCACGGCTTCGCCAAACCAAACAATGTGCGGCCGCAGCTGTCCGCCATCTTCGGCAAGGTCGCCCATTTTAATATCTCCCCGGATCTCATAGATCAGCTCCTCGTTATTTACGCTGCGCATCTTAAAGATTTCCCCGTGCAGGTGCAGCACCTGTGTGGATCCGCCCCTTTCATGAAGGTCATCAATATTTTGTGTGATGATCCGCACATCATATTTTTCTTCGAGTGTTGCCAGGCCTGTGTGAGCGGCATTGGGAAGCGCCGCTTTTATATCCTGGCGCCGGCCGTTGTAAAAGTCCTGCACCAGGGCGGGATTCTTCTGCCAGCCTTGTGGGGAAGCTACTTCATATACATCGTAGCCTTCCCATAATCCATCCGTGTCCCTGAATGTCCGGAGGCCGCTCTCAGCGCTGATGCCGGCTCCGGTCAGCACCACCAGTCTTGGTTTCATGTAAATTCGTTTATTGGTTTACGTTAGTTGGGGTTTTACGGGATTTCCATCTCCCTATTCCTCTTTTTATAAAAATAAAAATAAAAACAACACCAACAATCAATGGCCATGCACTGAATATGCCCAGGGCAAAAGATAACAACCCATTCCAGCCGTCTTTGAACGACAACCACGAGCGTTGCAGGAAGCCCGGTGATTGGGGATCAGAGGTGGCAAAGGTCTGGTAATATTCAAGATTGATGTTGCTGTACGCTACATGATGATCTATGTACTGCAACCGGCCCTTTGCTGATTCTATTTCTTCACGGATGCTTTTCAGCTGTGCTTCCACCTCCAGTATTTCCTTCACATTTTTTGCCTGTTGCAATATCTGTACATAGCGCTGCTCTACTGCCTGGCGCGCTTTCATACGGGCGTCGAGATCCACATATTCTTCTGTAACATCCGAGGAAGTGATACTCTTTTCATCTATCCTGGAAGCGCCGCTGGTGATACTTTCCACGCATTGTTCAAAGGCGGCCGCAGGTACCTTTATGGCGACTTCATTTCGCCACTGCATGCTGGTATTTTCCTGTTTTTCACTGGCAATATAACCACCGTATTTTTTAACTGTATCGGCTATACGTTTTTTACAGGATTCGAAATCGGAAGTAGAGAAACGGAGCACGGCGTTTTTAATAATTTTTGGGGAGATGGGTAACGCAGGCCCCTGTCCGGCGTCGTTATCGGGCAGTATCAATGGCTGGGTAGCCATTACCGCTGCCGGAGCAGGAGCATCCTCCATTTTCATCTCCTGTAAGGCAGGTACGCTGTTGTTACTATTACGGCAGGCGGGTAAAAGCGCGGTAGCCGCGCACAGGGCAAATATGAATGAATGTTTCATGAGCTGGAATTTCCCCTATGATGAATAGTATCCTGAAATTCCATAAACAACGAAGGTTATCTTCCAAAGAAAGATAACCTCCGCATTTCTATCTCTTTAAAAATACTTACTTTTTCATGCCTCCCATTTCCATGATCGCTTCAAATTCTTCCGGCTTGACATCGCACACGGATAAGCGCCCCTGACGGATCAGCGACAGGTTAGCCAGCCTTTTTTCCGCTTTCATCTGTACCAGTGTAACGGGCTTTTTAAAGGGCTTCAATGGCTTCAGGTCTACCACCACCCAGTTAGGATCCGGTGTGGTAGGGTCCTGGTAGGCTTCTTTAGCTACAGTAGCCAGGCCTACTATTTCCATGCCTTCATTGCTGTGGTAAAACAGTACCTGGTCGCCTTTCTTCATTCCCCTGAGATTGTTGCGCGCCTGGTAGTTACGCACCCCATCCCAGAAAGTGAGCTTGTCTTTTACAAACTGGTCCCAGGAATATTTAAACGGCTCAGATTTCACCAACCAATAGTTCATATTGCATTTAATTTTCGTAATCAGATAGTAAGGTTACCAGCCACTGGCCAATACGTCCGCAATGTGCATCACCTTGATGTTGGTACCGTGTTTACGGATATAGCCATCCAGGTGCATCAGGCAGGAAAGATCAGTAGAGATCAGGTAATCGGCGCCGCTGTTAACGGCATTGTTTACTTTTTGTTCCCCCATTCCCATGGAAATAGGTTCAAACTTCACAGAGAAGGTGCCCCCAAAGCCACAGCACACTTCACAGTCGTTCATTTCTTTCAGCTCCAGTCCTTTTACTTTTTCCAGCAGTTTGCGGGGGCCTTCCTTGATCTGGCATTCCCGTAATGCGCCGCAGGCGTCGTGATAAGTGCCTACCCCATTGAGGGTAGCGCCCAGGTCTGTTACATGCAATACATCTGTAAGAAATTCGGTAAACTCGTAGAGGTTTTTCTTCAGCAGTTTCACATCATTATGCGCTGCGGAGTTATCGAACAATTTGCCATAGTAGTTTCTGACAAAACCTGTACAGGAACCGCTGGGAGCAACAATATAGTCGAAGGTTTTGAAATCCTTCACAAACTTGGTAGCCACGGTGCGGCATTCATCCTGGTACCCGGCATTGTAGGCCGGCTGACCACAACAGGTTTGCTCCGCATTATACATTACATTACATCCAAGTTTCTCTAGCACCTTCACCATATTGAAGGCGGTTTCGGGAAACAGCTGATCTACAAAACACGGTATAAATAACTGTACATTCATCTCTATAGCTTTTAGCGTTAGCCTTAGCTTTTAGCTAACTTTCTTTGCAATGCGATCATCTTCAGTGCAGTAATGGCCGCTTCTTCCCCTTTGTGCCCGTGGGCTCCCCCGAGTCTGTCCAGCGCCTGCTGCTCATTATCCACCGTCAGGATTCCAAATATAACAGGAACGGGTAACTGAAGGTTCAATTGAAGGATACCTTCGGTTACGGCTTTACACACATAATCGAAATGTGGTGTTTCGCCACGGATCACGCAACCGAAAGCAATAATAGCGCCAGGCTGTTTACCGGTGCCTTTTGTGGTTTCCCAGTATTGTTTGCAGGCATACGGCAACTCAAAAGCGCCGGGTACAATTATTTTTTCTGATTTACCTACTTTATACTGTGTGAGGGCTTTTTCGCAGCCGTTTACCAGTTCGTTCACGATGGCGTCGTTCCATTCGGTATACACCATAACAACACTGGCATCCTCCAGGTTGAGAATGCCAGCGTCATTTAATAAGCTCTTATTGTGCTCGGACATATTATTCTATAGCTTTGGGCTGTTGGCAGTTAACTGCCGGCCGGAACCGGCAGCCGACTGCTAACAACTAGTTCTTTACATCTCCCAGTCTTGCCAGGTATTTGTCCATTTCACGACCTTCGTTAGTCGTAGGAAATTTCTCTTTGATCTCTTTGTAGATGGTAACGGCTTCCTGCGCTTTACCTGCTTTTTCCAGGGCCTGGCCTGCACGGAACAGGTAAACAGGGGCAGTGAGTTCGTTATCGTTATAGTGTCCTGCTTTTTTGTAAGACTCAATACCTTCATCCGCTTTGTTCAGCTCCATGTAAGCGTCGCCGATCAAACCGTAGGCAGTGGGTTGCAGCAGCAGGTCTGTTGAACTAAAAGATTTCAGCATGTCGATGCCTTTCTGGTATTCGCCCAAACGGATGTAACAAACACCGGCGCTGTATTTGGCCAGGTTACCGGCTTTGGTGCTGCCGTATTTGTTTACTACCTGGAGGAAACCATAGTTGTTACCATCACCGTTCAGCGCCAGTTTGAATGAATCTACCGCGAAGTAGTTTTGCGCATGGAAAATCATTTCCTGTGCTTTGTTTTCATTCGGTTGTTTTACAAAACGATTATAGGCGAAGAAACCGCCTACCACTACTACCACAGCCAGTAGAGCTATAGTAATAACGTTTTTGTTTTTATAGAAGAAATCCTCTGCCTTGTGCATGGATGCTTCCAGGTCAAAATCTTTTGTAGGTTGAGGCACGGTGGCTTTATCTTTAGTTTCTGCCATTGTAAGGTGTAATTGTGATTGCTTGGTTATTAAATATAGGGTTTAGCTTTAGGCTTTAAGCCTTTAGCAGATGCAGCTTTTGCTACATTTACTAAAGGCTTAAAGCAGATAGCTAAATACATTAGTCAACGATGAATGGATAATCCTGCTGAACGTAAACGTCTTTCAGTAATTCATCATCGCTTGGCCACGGAGATTCTTCTGCGAATGCCACACACTCTTCCACTTCTGTTTTCACTCTTTCGTTGATCGCTTCAATTTCTGCTTCGGTAGCCCATTTATTTTTCTGAATAACTCTCAGTACTTCGTTGATCGGATCTTTTTCCTTGTATTCTTCGAGTTCTTCTTTGGTGCGGTATTTAGCCGGGTCGCTCATGGAGTGACCACGGTAGCGGTATGTTTTGATTTCCAGGAGGGTTGGACCGCCGTTTTCACGGCCGCGTTTTACCGCTCTTTCGATACCATCGTGTACAGCTTCGCAGCTCATACCATCAATAGAATCGGCCGGCATTTCGTAAGCATCCGCCAGTTTATAGATATCCAGTACGTTGGAGGTACGTTCTACAGAAGTACCCATTGCGTACATATTGTTTTCACAAATGAAAATTACTGGGAGCTTCCAGGTCATTGCCATGTTAAAGGTTTCATGGAGAATACCCTGGCGGGCAGCGCCATCACCGAAGAAACACAACACTACGTTGTCTGTTCCTTTGTACTGCTCTGCAAGCGCGAGGCCGGCGCCGGTACCTATCTGGGCTCCAACAATACCGTGGCCGCCGAAGAAGCCATGTTCCTTGGAGAAAAAGTGCATACTGCCTCCCTTTCCTTTCGAACAACCGGTTGCTTTACCATACAGTTCTGCCATACAAGCTTTAGCGGAAATCCCTTTCGCAATTGCCAGCGCATGATCACGGTAGGCCGTGATGAATTTATCTTCCGGCTTGGTAGCTGTCATCGCACCAGCAGCAATTGCTTCCTGTCCTATGTACAAATGACAAAAGCCACGGATTTTTTGCATCCCGTACAATTGGCCTGTCTTTTCTTCAAAGCGGCGCAGCAAAAGCATCAATTCATACCAGTACAGATATGTCTCTTTGGTGAATTTCGTCTTCACGTCTGTTTTAGTTTGCACTCTTTCTAAATTTGTTCGCAAATATAACAGGAAAATCCTAAAATATAAATATCAATTCTAATTCCCATTAAATTATGCAATTTCATCAATTTCAAACAGTTTTGCATTTAATTGCACCTTAATCACGGGGAAGTTCCCATTAGAGCGGATTTTTATCACTTATACAATTGATATTTTTCGCATATTATTAATTATGAATAATTTTTTTCTTTGCTTTATATAAATAAGATATCGCTCGTACAGTTCAAAAATTACCAACAGGCCACCTTTTCCTTCGGGCACCGGGTGGTAGGCATTACCGGCCGCAACGGCGCCGGTAAAACCAACCTGCTGGACGCCATCTACTACCTTTGCTTCACCCGCAGCTATTTTACCAGCAGCGACAACCAGAATGTCCGCTACCAAACCAACGGCTTCCGGTTGGAAGGCTACCTGGAAAAAAATAACCAGGAAGAAAAGATTGTATGCACCCTCAAAGACGGGCGCAAGGAAATAAGTCTTAATGAAGAACGATACGACCGGTTCTCCCGGCACATAGGGCAGTTTCCCGCCGTCATGATCGCACCTGATGATGCAGATATCATCCTGGGTGGCAGCGAGGAAAGACGCAAATGGCTGGATAGTCTTCTCTCCCAGCTCTACCCCGAGTACCTCGAACACCTGATCATCTACCAGAAAATATTATTACAACGGAACAGCCTCCTGAAAAATATGGCGGCCACCGGGCAAAACCAGGACAGCCTCCTCGATGTATTTGACCTGCAGCTGGTAATGCACGGTGTACCGGTGTATGAAACCCGGAAAGCCTTCCTGCAAACCTTTATACCGCAGGTGCAGCGCCTCTATGATTATATTGCCGGCACCCACGAAGTAGTGAATATTCAATACCAGTGCACCCTCCAGGAAGAAGATTATGCCGCGCAACTGAACCAGGCAAGGTACCGCGATATGCAGCTGCAGCGCACTACCACCGGCATTCACCGCGATGATCTTCTTTTCCTCCTGGACGATCATCTTATGAAAAGCAGCGCCTCACAGGGGCAGCGTAAAAGTTTCCTGTTTGCCCTGAAACTGGCGCAGTTTGAAGTGATCCGGCAACATAAAAAATTCCCGCCCCTGCTCCTGCTGGACGATATATTTGAAAAGCTGGACCAGGAAAGAGTGAGCCGCCTCATTGCATTGGTAGCCAGCGATAACTACGGCCAGGTATTTATTACGGATACACATGCAGAACGGCTGCAGCTGGCCTTTGCAGGTACCGGGCAAAATATACAGCTCATTGCTGTATAGCAGATAGCTTTCAGCAACAAAATGCGTTGCTGAAAGCTACATACCAACAAAAAATCACTAGCTTCGCACCATGCGTCATGGAACTACCAGTATAGGAGATGCCCTCCGGGAATTTATGAATAAGAGCAGGATGAAACCCCGCCTCACGGAGGTACGCATCCAGGAAAACTGGGAGAAACTGATGGGCAAAACCATTGCCCGCTACACACAAAGCATCCAGCTGATCGATCATAAACTGATCGTTACAACTACGGTGGCGCCGCTAAAACAGGAATTAACTTATTCGAAAGATAAGATCATCAAGCTGGTGAATGAAATGCTCGGAGAGAGCATTGTAAAGGAAGTGATGATCCGTTAGGCAGGGATCAGTTGGAGGCGAACTGTCTGATCAGTTGATTTACATCCGCTATTTTAAGGGTGGTTTGCAGGTTTACGATCACAAACTCGTTTTCTTCCTGTACCAGCATTACCACGTTACCCAATTCATCGTCTTTCCCCTTATTGAGTATATGCACCCGGTTTCCGTTATCTCTTGCTTCCATTAACAGGTCGAAATTTTCGTTCCGTTGCAGGTTGCTTTTCAGGTCGGCGATATCATCATAACTAACAGTGCCGCCTTTTACATTGGAGATGGTGTATACTTTTACTTTTTGTATGCCTTTGAGTGCGTGTCCCATGGCTTTGGCATCAGCGTCTTCGTTGTCGAACGACAGGCACAGGCTTCCCAGGTTGAGTGCAAATTTGCCCAGGTTTACGGTATGTATTTCCGCGCTTCCCTTGTACTTGTTGCGGAACTCGCGCAGGCATTTGTCCTGGGCCTTTACAGCAGTGGCAGATAAGAACAGGCAACCGGCGGCAATGAGCAATGATTTCATGGGAGTAGTTTTAAAAAGTTATTTTTTCTTCTTCACGTTTTTGAGTTTATCCATTCCCTGGATACTAACGCCATTGGCGATCTGGGATATTTCGTTGAGATCCATATTGCCCACCAGGCTCATGGCGAGGAACTCGTCGGATCCGCCTACCAGCATTACCAGTTCATTGATGTTGCCTTTGGCGTCTTCCTTTACCATGAATTTTACGTCGCTGTCTTTGTCGCGCACGGTCATCAGTTCTTCAAAGTCGCTGCCAATGAATGCAGCCGCTTCCTTGTACAGGCGGGGGCCATCTTTGGTGGTTTCCTTGGTGAGGATACGGAGTCCTTTCAGCTTCTGGATCACCTTCATCATGTTCCTGGCATCGGCATCCCCGGGGTCCAGTTTGGCGAACATGCTGAACATTTTCGGCGTGATGGTGATCACCGTGAAACTGCGGTCGTTCTCGTATTTCTGGAAGAACCGCTCTATGGCGCTCCCCTGTTGCGCAAAGAGGTGAAAACTGGCGAAGACCGCCACTAGTAATAACAAGAATCGTTTCATCTTTCTAAATTTATATCAGGTTTTAAAATGGCCGTTGTTAATCTTCTTTTCCTTCCACTACGGCAGTGGCTTCGCTGAAATACGACAGCTGCTGCATCTTCGAGGTCCCTTTATGAAGGTTTTTGGCCAGCAGCTGCAAAGCTCTCTTTGTTTCGTCCAGCGCTTTCTGCGGGTCGTTCATTTCCTGCTGTTGTAAAGCAACCAGTACCTGTTGCTCACGCCGCTGGTGCTGCTTCAGCGCATAACCGATACCAATTGCCACCATGATCACAGCGGCATACTTCATCCAGTGCCGCCAGGGCGACAGCCTCACGATTTTTACCGGGGGCGCTTCCCATATTTTTTCCGCTTCGCGGTGAAAGTACCCGAACAAGGGGGCTGCCTCCTGCAGGGCTTCCGGCAGGCCGGCGTGCGGTGTGCTGAAAAAATCACGTAATACCGCTTCCTCTTCGAGGGAAGTTTCTCCTTCCCAATACTTTTCCACCAATACAGCGATGTGTTTATAATCCATATACCTGCAGGTTTTGTAGTTTTTCGCGTACCGTTTTACGGGCACGGTGCAAATTCACTTTAACGTCGTTCATGTCTATATCAAGTATGTCGGCGATCTCCTGGTAGGAATGCCCGTCAATATCCCTCAGTTGAAGAATGGTGCGGTATTTTTCCGGCAGGGCGTTGATGGCCACATGCACTTTTTCCATGACATCGTTCTGTTCTGTTACCGCATGAGGATTTTGCTGATGTAAAGCCGGCAGCTCTCCTGCCCTGTCCAGTTCATCGGCCACCCGGTATTTCCTGGATTTGATCTTATCCAGGGCCAGGTTGCGGGTAATACGCATGCACCAGGCCTCCATATTCTGTAGTTCCGCCATTTTCTCCTGCATACCCCATACTTTCATGAGGGCATCCTGGATAATATCCTGCGCGTCTTCCTCGTTGCCCAGCAGGCGGAACGCAAAGCGGTAAAGCTTTTGCCTGACTGGAACTACTTCGGTAAGAAATCTATCTAATGACATGCAGAATAGTGCGTTTTGAAAGAAGACGACTGTAAATCGGAGATGTTACAAAGATGATGATATTTTTTTTGCGGATTTTGTCTGACTCCGGATTTTGATGATTTCGCTGATTACGCTGATTTGATTACTTTGGATTTAAAATGATTTGGGGAGATTTAAGCGAAAATATCCGC
>JBCNPS010000430.1:0-6646 GCA_039593235.1 Chitinophaga sp.
AAATAACCATGTTCAGCAAGCAGTAAATGCATTTTCAAAGCAGCGGGGAAATAACTCCCTGCTGCTTTGAAACAAATACTCATTCCGGCAATTCGCCGGGTTCAGAAATGCGAAGAACTAAGGCAGCGCCGGTAACGTTTATGGTGTACTTCCTGCCTCGCGGTGCATTACCCGGCGGGTACTTAACAGGCTACCTGCCGAAAAGCAGGGGATAAGCCGTATTTATATAAGGGGAGTTATATGCGGCTGTTATATAACTAATCTCCGGGGGAATAGCGGGGTAAACTGGGAGGAGCCATGCTGTAACCCCAGAGTATCCATACAGGATCCTGTTTTTTTATAGGATTTTCAAATCCATGTGAATATAAGAAAAATAGTGGCTATGAATGGCACTTTGCCTGTTTAAGGCAGGAATTTTGTGGCTTGCAAACCCTGTAATCCAGGCATCATATAACCTATAAAAAAATACATGATGGCAAACACGAAAACTATTGGTGGATCTGACAACCACAAGGTGGTTTCAAAAGAAGAGTGGTTGGCGGCCAGGCTTGAGCTATTGGAAGCCGAAAAGGAACTGACAAGGCGTAGTGACGAGGTGGCAGCGCGCCGGCAATCGCTTCCATGGGTAAAAATAGACAAAGACTACCAGTTTGAAACAGAAGAGGGGAAGGTTTCCCTCGCTGATTTGTTCCGGGGGCGTTCCCAACTGCTGATCTATCATTTTATGTTCGGGCCGGATTACGCAGCAGGCTGCCCCAGTTGTACAGCTATTGCCGACGGCTTCAACGGGTTTGCCGCACACCTGGCCAACCATGATGTAATGCTTTGGGCGGTATCCCGTGCGCCAATTGAAAAACTGCTGGCTTACAGGCAACGGATGGGTTGGAGCTTTCCGTGGGCTTCCTCTTATAACAGCGACTTTAACTACGATTTCAGCGTCAGTTTTACAGTGGAGCAACAGCAATCAGGGGAAATTGATTACAACTACTCGAAACCTGTATTTGAATGGCGCCCGGGACAGGAAGCCGGCGGCACTGAAGCGGAAGATAAGTTTGCGGCGATGGCCGGTACAGACACCGCCACGTATCACCGCGAAAGACCCGGCATGAGCGCCTTTGTACTGGAGGATGGCGTTATTTATCATACCTATTCCACCTATGCCCGCGGACTGGATGGGTTATGGGGAATGTATCAATGGCTCGACCGCGCCCCTCTGGGAAGAAATGAAGCAGGAGGCATATGGTGGCGCCGGAATGATGAATATGATAACAGCCCGGCAAATAATACAGGGGCAAAGGATTGTTGCAGGTAATATTATTTAGTAATTTTATATCTTTTCTATATAATATATTGATAATCAATTTATTGAATGAATGTCTGATAAGTTAATGAATTGCCGGAATAAACAAAATTGTTTATTTTTGTCTTATGTATAAAGACCTTCAAATACTAAAAGGATTACATCCTGGAATTGTATTGGAGAGAAGCCTGAAAAAAAGAAACCTCTCCAAAGCTCAGTTTGCCCTTTCAATTGGTGAATATCCCCAAACACTTAGCGCAATAACCAAGGGTAAAAGAAATATGAATACTGCCCTTGCATTAAAAATTGAACATGCACTAAATATGGAGGAAGGTTATTTCATGACCTTGCAGATATTTTTTGAGATCAAAGAAGAAAAAAATAAGCAGAAAGGTAAGACCAATGATTTACCCAAATTGAGACATGTATTATTCTGGGATACGAAAATGGAACAAATTGATTGGCAAAAACAAAAGCGTGCCGTTATACAAAGAGTATTTGAAAGAGGAAATGATCAGGAGAAACAGGAGGTTATTCGTTTTTATGGGAGTTCAGTAGTTGATGATATATTAAAAGATAAAGGGGGCTCTAAAAATGCCAGCTAAATTATATTGGAATACAGTTAACCCATTATTGAAATCGATCCTTTTGCAAATAATGAATTGTGATTTATTCAAAGACTTCAGGCTTGTAGGAGGAACTGCGCTTAGTCTGCAATTAGGGCATCGTTTATCTGTAGATATCGATTTATTCAATGATGCCAATTATGATTCGATTGATTTTGAAGGGCTAGACAATTATTTACGAAAGACATATCCATATGTTACTGACCCAATTAAGGGCCCTATTGCTTTTGGAAGATCCTATTTTGTTGGCAACAGGGAGGAAGATGCTATAAAACTTGATCTTTATTATACAGACAAGTTTATTCAACCAGTACTTAAAGTGGATAATGTTCGGATGGCAACTATTGAAGAAATAATTGCCATGAAGCTGGATGTGATACAACGCGGTGGGCGTAAAAAGGACTTTTGGGATTTACACGAGTTAATAGACAGATATTCGCCCGGGCAAATGATTTCTCTTCATCAGCAGCGCTATCCATATAATCATGATGAAAGAATTATCAAAACAAACTTTGTAAATTTTGAGAATGCCGATGATGACTTTGAACCTGTTTGTTTGATGGGCAAGCATTGGGAAATTATTAAACTGGACATTATTGAATATATAGGAAGATGATGGATTATGTGACAGAAATGAAGCTTGCTTTTACGTTGTGGAGGTAGTGTCCCGAAATTTAAAATGTATTAAATCCCTAACTCTCCCAACACAGATACACCTGTATTTCCAAAGATATTACGGTCTCACCTCAATCCCCGCACCGGTTATTAACATGAATATAAAATTTCCATGAAGAAGGAAATTGTTGTAATATTCTGCCAAAATTCCACCAACAGCAATCAATAACCAAAGCTATATTTGTAGATATGATGGACGACGTTAGGGACAGACGCTATATAAAGGAAATAATCAGCGAATATACCACCCGCTTTATTTCCTGGGGACCGCCGGATTCCTGGGATCTTGACCAGTTTAAGACGTTGGAAAACATGATCTACGAGTCAACGGAAGTTACGGTGAATGCCAATACCTTAAAGCGTTTTTTTCAACAACGTACCGGTAATCCGCAGCTGGCAACAAGAGATGCACTGTGTAGTTTCCTGGGCTATGCAGGATATACAGATTTTGTACTTAAAAAGACCCGGCTGTCTGAAACGGCCACTACGCCTGCAGATACCATCGAAGCAGAAGAGGAACCCAAGCAGGCGGCAGGCATGCCGGTAGTTCCACCAGCACCAGCCCGGGCTCCGCAGGCAAGCCGTGTGTACATCTGGCTGCTCTCTGCTTTGTTATTAATTGTTAGCGGGTATCTTTTATATACTTTGAAAATAAAGGAGATGTATACAGACTACCTGTTGTCGCAAATAGAGTTTTCCGTTTCGAATCCCAAGGGCGCTAATCCGCTAACAGTAACCTTCTCCTATAATATTCCTTCTTCACTTTTAAAGGATATAAAGCTGGTATATGAAGAAGCCAATGGCGATACCGCTGAAAAACGCCTGACCAGGAATGTGGGCAAGGTGAACGCTACCTATATTTATGAAGGCGACGGCCTTTGCAGGCTGGAATATAAAGGCCGTATTATAAAAACCATCACGATAGAAGACCGCAAGCAGGGTTGGTCTGTTTTTACCCGTAATGAGCGGAAAGGCATTTTCAAAACACTGCCTGTTAGCCAGGCTTATCACAAAGAAGGATACCTGAGTTTGCCCATAGATAGCGTAGTAGCGGAAGCGCGCCCCGGCCATTTATTTGTGAGTTATGTATACTATAAAGAGAAACTGGTGGATGGCGATAATTTTATGTTCGAAGCCAGGGTGCGCAACTCCCCCAAAGATTTTGCCATCCCGCGTTCAGATGTCATGATGTATCTTTCCTCCAGTACAGGCACGCATGGTTTTGCTTTAAATGAAGCGGGTTATGCGTACATCAAATTCATCAGCGGAGAAAAGACCATCAAAGGAGATGAGTTCAACCTCAGCAATTTTAATTTCGACGCCTCCCAGTGGCATGTTATGGGAATCAAGGTAGAAAACAAAAAATCTGCTTTCTACCTCGATGGGCAAAAAATCTATAACATAGAATATACGCGGCCTGTAGGTATGGCCAATGAATTGATCCTACGGTTCAAAGGATGCGGCGCGGTAGATTATGTTAAGGTCAATAAACTCAACGGCCAGGTTGTTTATGAACAACATTTTGATCAGCCGCTTCAATAGGTTGCTTTTGAGATAGAGGGGGGAAGAACATCCGGTTGGAAAGCTCCCGGATCAGCTCCCATCGTAAATTCAAGATCTCCTCCTTCGATAATATCTTTATGGGTAATGAATAATTTTGTGTAGTGCTTTCCATTCAACTTCACCGATTGAATGTACTTGTTTTTATCACTTAAGCCAATCGCTTTTATGGTAAATGTTTTATCATTTACATGTATAACCGCAGTGGTGACCATTGGCTTCCCATATACATAAATACCTTCCGCAGGGTTCACAGGATAAAATCCCATGGCACTGAATACGTACCAGGCGGACATCTGCCCGCAGTCGTCATTTCCAGTCAATCCATCCGGTTGATCTGTATATAAAGTGGTCATGATCTGCTGCAGTTTCTCCTGCGTTTTATGCGGCTGGCCAATGTAATTGTACAGGTAGGCTACATGATGACTGGGCTCATTTCCGTGCGCATATTGCCCGATAAGGCCACTGATATCTACCGGTACCTCATTTCCCGACAGGGTATCCGATAGGGAAAACAAGCTGTCAAGCGCCTTTCCGAATCCTTCCTTACCGCCGTAAAGATTAACCAGGCCCTCTACATCATGAGGCACAAAGAAAGAATACTGCCAGGAATTTCCTTCCACCCAATCGCTTTGCCTGTAGGAAGAAAAGAAGGGATCGAACGGGCGACGGAAGTTCCCGGTACTTGAAAATCCATTCATCAGTTTATATTCCTTATCAAAATAGGTGCTGTAAGACATGGCCCTTTTCATGAAATAGGCATAATCTTCCGCTTTGCCCAGGTCTTTTGCCATTTGGGCGATACACCAATCGTCGTAGCAATATTCAAGCGCGGTGGAAACGGACTTGTTGTACAGGTTGTAAGGAATATAACCAAATTGCTTCAGCTCCTTTATGCCAAATGCATCCTGCATGGCCGAATGTTTCATGGCTTCGTATGCCTTATTCACATCATAATTCCTGATCCCTTTAAAGTAGGCATCCACAATTACAGGCGCTGAATGATACCCGATCATGCAGTTTGTTTCACCGGACCATAGCGGCCAAACAGGTAACAAGCCGGACTGGTCGTATTGCACCAGCATTGATTTTATAATATCATTTACTTTGCCAGTATCAAGTATCGTTAACAGCGGGTTTAAAGAACGGAAGGTGTCCCATAGCGACATGGTGGTATAATTTCTGAAACCTTCCGCTTTATGTGTTTGGCCATCAAACCCTGTATAGTCCTTGTTCACATCATTAAACAGGGATGGAGAGATCAGGCTGTGATACAATGCTGTATAAAAAATCGTTTTGGTTTTATCCGGAGCGGCGATCCTGATCTTTGACAATTCATGTTCCCATTTAAGCTGCACCTGTGTGAGGGTTTCATTAAAATCCCAGTTGGGTATTTCTGAAGATAAATTTTCCAGCGCGTTTTGGATACTTACCGCTGATATACCCACCTTTACCAGTACCATTTCATCTTTCGATGTTTCAAAACTAATCACCGCTTTCAGATCCCTGCCGGAGGCGGTTTTACCAGAGATGTAATTGCCATCCACCGCAACAGATGAGCTGAAAGGTTTTGACACTTTTATTGCATAAAACAAGCGTTGATGTACCCAGTCTTTTTCTCCCGGCTCACCCCAGCCTTTGGTTTGCCTTTCACCTGTTATGGTACAACTGTCGGTAATATTTACCGAAGTAAACAGTACTGAATCGGTAGCATAGTGATGAGAAAGGTCCAGTATAATATGGGAGGCTTTATTTGCGGGAAACGTATAACGATGAAAACCACAGCGCGGAGAAACGGTTAACTCGGCCGTGATATCATAATCCAGGAGCTTTACTTTATAATAGCCGGGTGTGGCAACTTCCTCATCATGAGAAAACCTGGAACGATAACCTTCCCCGGGTTTGGTTTTGCTACCGGGACTAAGTGTTATTTTACCCACTGTTGGCATCAGCATAACATCCAGCAGGTCTGAACGTCCTGTACCTGAGAGGTGGGTATGGGAGAAGCCAATGATGGAGCTGTCGGAGTAATGATAGCCTGAGCACCAGTCCCACCCGTCGAGCCCTGTATCGGGGCTTAGCTGCACCATGCCCGATGGGTAGGCCGCTCCGGGAAATGTGTGGCCATGGCCGCCTGTGCCAATGAAAGGATTTACAAAGCCGAGCACGTCTATATGCCCGTTTTCATTATCAGCAGTTGTGCCGCATCCTGCTATAAAAGGAATAAAAAAAAGGAGAACTAAATATCTGGCCATGGCTTGGGTTATTTTTCTATACCAAATTCTACTTCATTAGCCCAGTGCTCCTTCCAGTCGGGATGAAAGGCCCTGGCATTTAATTTTGACACACTACGCTCCCGGGCGAGCTCCATACAGGCGGCGCTGGCGCCATCATCATTGATCCTTACAGAAAATTTTACTTTCCCGCCCTTGTCAATAATCCGCTTCACATCCGGCAGCTCGCTCCATGGGATGGCGCATTCCGT
>JBCNPS010000431.1:0-6637 GCA_039593235.1 Chitinophaga sp.
TTACGCCTGAGAATAACAGTGTTGATGCCACTGCTTTTTTGCGGCTGAATGCTGTTGCAGCAGGTAATTACAGTGGCGCTGTTATAGCCAGTGTTAATGGCGTGGCGGCAGATACACTTGCAGTGAATGGCGCCGCCACCGCTGTTTTGCAATCCATCGTATATACTGCCGCCAATGCCGATGCCGTGGTGGCACTGGATGGCAGCGGCGATTATTCTTCTGTGCAGGCCGCTATTGATGCGGCTCCAAGGGGAAGAACCACGCCGTATGTTATCTTCATAAAAAAAGGTAAATACATTGAAAAAATAAAAATACCGTCGGAAAAGCCCTTCATTCACCTGGTCGGCGAAAGCGTGGCCGGTACCATTATCAGCTGGGATGCCTATTCCGGCAAAATAGAAAACGGCGTGCCTATTGGAACCAATACTTCGGCTACTCTTACAGTGAATGCGAATGATTTTTTTATGATGAGCATTACTGTTGAAAATTCTACCGGTTATACCGGCGATGGCCCGCAGGCGGTGGCCGTTTATATTGCGGGCGACCGTTGCGCTTACAAAAACTGCCGCTTCATAGGAGGGCAGGATACGCTCTGGCACAATGGTAATGGAAGACATTATTTTAAGAACTGTTATATTGATGGTAATACCGATTTTATTTTCGGTTCTTCCACCGCGGTATTTGATTCCTGTGTTATTTTCCCGAGAGACCGGATAGATGGTGGTGGCGGAGGATATATCACTGCTGCCAATACACCCGCCGATAAAACATATGGAGAGGTTTTCAGGGATTGTATACTTACTAAGAACCTGGGTGTTACCAGTTATTCACTGGGAAGGCCCTGGCAGAATGCTCCAAAAACAGTATATCTCAATACCATTATGGGAACATCTGTAAATGCCGCGGGGTGGTCTTCCTGGAATGTTGATCCATCTCTCATCACTTATGCAGAATACAGGTCGAAGAAATATGATAACAGCCCTGTTGATGTAAGTAAAAGGGTATCCTGGTCTAAACAGCTCACAGATGCAGAAGCGGCTGCCTTTTACAATAACCCGGACCTTTTTGGCAACTGGGATCCCTTTATTGCTTTCCCGGCTATTAATGCCTATGTAACCAATCCATTGGCAGTGGCAAATTTCCGTGCCCGGCGCAGCGGCGCCAATTCCATTCTCAGCTGGAATTTGTGCTGGCCAATGAGCGGTGTTACCTACGAGTTGTACCGCAGCACCGACAGCATCCATTACACAAAAAACGCCGAAGTTACCGGCACGATAGATTCGGTAGTGGCCTTCAGTATTACCGATGCTCTGCCTGCAAAAGGAAGCGTTTATTATTACTATGTGAAAGCCTCCAAAACGGGGTACATTCCTGATAGCAGCTATGTAGCGGTTGTAGATCCCGCTGTTCCGCTTAACGGGGAAATGCGCTCCAGGGCGTCGGGCGGCTGGACAAACAATGTTTCAACCCTCACAGTTATAACCGGTGGAGCTGTAAGCGGTATTGCTGTCACTTCCTGTCCTTCGGGTTATACCAGCGCTCCTGCAGTTACTTTTGCCGCTGCGCCACCAGGAGGAACTACGGCCACGGGTACAGCCATTGTCACTAATGGTAAAGTAACAGGCGTTAACATCACCCAGCCGGGTTCCGGTTACACTTCCGCACCGGCAGCCAGTTTTTCAACTACGGGCACAGGGGCTAATTCCGTTTGGGAGAAATACAACAGTACTACGAAAGCATGGGAAACAGTGCCATTGGGAACAGGCGCTTCCGGCGCGGTCACTATTTCAGCAGGAGACACCATCGCATTGAACAGCCTGGTGGGGATTAATAATTTAACGATTGATGCCGGGGCGGTATTTCAAACGGATGGGCAAAACAGGAACCTGCGTATCAGGGGCGATGTGAATAACGAAGGTACATTTGGCGGCGCGGATCCTGCTGTAAATAAAATTACCCTGGAGCTGGATGGTACTAACGGTATTTACAATATTGTTGGCAATGGCATATACAATTTTAACACGCTTCGTACGCTAACCGCCGTGCAGTAACTGGTGGTAAATATCAATGCAAACCTTATTCTGGGTGGAAGCCTGCAGGGATGGTACGGAAGCGGGTCGGCAACAAACTATGCCGGTAATGATGTGGTCATCAACATAGGCAACGGGTATACCGTAAAGGCCAATGTGCTGCACAGTGCGCAAACCACCAACACCGCCGCTTCTTTTGGCCGTTATACCTATAATGTAAACGGAACGCTGGACTTAAGTAACAGCAACACCATCAGCGGATTGATCCCTCATGTTACTGCGCCTGAAAGCGTGGTTGCGTTGAATGTAAACGGGGTGCTCAGAACCGGCAGCCAGTTCCGCGCAGTGAGTACCGCTGCCGGTACCTCAGCAGGCAAAGTAGTACTGACCATTGGCGAGGGTGGATTGGTGGATGCTGTAAAAGCAGGCGATAGTTTTGCCGTGGCGCCCAATTATTTTGTAATAAGGGGCAACGGAAGCCTGAAACGCAGGGTTGCCGGTACGCCTGTTTTATTTCCTATAAGCGCTTCCACAGGTAATTATAGCCCGGTTACATTAACCAACGCGGGTGCTGCTGATAATTTTTCCGTAACAGTGAAAAACAGTTTTGATCATCCTGTTCCGGATGCTGCCAGGGTGGTGAATAAACAATGGCGTATTACAGAAGACATGGAAGGAGGAAGCCTGGTAACGGCTAAGTTCGGATGGCAGTCTGCAGATCAGGCAGCAGCATTTGATCCTGCGCAGTTATTGGCGGTGATGCAATACAAGGGCGCATGGCAGGCGGAGGCAGCTACTTCCGGAGGAAGCGGAACTTTGGAAGATCCCTATACCGCTGCAATTACCGGGCTTAACAGCTTTTCCGATTTTGCCGTAGCCAATTTAGTAAAAGATAGTGTTCAACCGGCAAATCCTCCCGCTTGTGGTAACGATAGCAATAAAGTACTTATCTGCCACAAAGGAAAAACCATCTGTATTTCAAAGGATGCGGTGCAGGCCCATTTGAATCATGGTGATCACTGGGGAGCCTGCAACGGTACGGCAGCCGCGATGGAATTTGTGGATGACGATAAAACGGGAAAGCAGCTACAGGTGAAAGTATATCCTAACCCCGCGCATGATGATGTGACCGTATACATGGAAAAAGCGGCGCCCGGGGCAACGGTGGAGTTGTTTACTGTAAGCGGTTTACTGGTGCGGGCTGCAAAGCTGGTCAGTCGCCCGCAAAATGTATCAGTGAAAGGGCTGCCAGCCGGAGTATACCTGGTGGTAGTGAGAAGCGGCATCCAGGTTACAACAGAGAGAATAATAATTCAATAGCGTGCTGTCATTTAATAAAAACAGAAAGCCCCGCTTATGGGGCTTTCCGTTTTTATAATCCTTTTCTACATTTTATAATAATAAACCTGAAGGGAGATTTTCCCGGTATTGTTTTATTAGGTTCTTCAATCTCAAAAAAATCCGTTAGCCCGTATTCGCCAAATTCCTCCTGAACAGCTTCGTTGTCGTAGAAAAATATTTTGGCTCCCTTTGTTGCTTCAAAACGGTCTTTTCCTATCTGTGTACCCATTCCGTAATTAGGTGAATTTTTTGAGATGACGGAGAAGAAGAGATATCCATTGGGTTGCAGCTGATCATAGCAATCCCGGATGAGCTTTTTCCGTTCTTCATCATCCAGCAGGTAAATTAATCCATAGCTGAAAATTCCGCCGTAACGGTGATGATCAAAAGGCATGTCCGTTACAGAGCCGTGATAGATGTTCATACTGTTACCATAGTGCTCTTTGGCCAGATCAATGGCCGTTTTCGAAATTTCGATGCCTGTTACCTTGATGCCATTGTCTATAAACACTTTGGCATTTCTGCCATATCCTATGCCTGGGATCAATATATCTTTAATGCCTTCTTTTATAAAAAAATCCTTTGCTAAAAGGGTTGATTCAGCCGGCTCAAATCCCCACATAGCCTGCTTGTCAATAAAACTGGATTCCCAGAATGATCCCGTTTCGTGAGAGGAGGGTTTGTGTTTTATGCAAACTTTGTCTTCCATCAGTTTGCATACAAATCCCAATGCTTGGACAGTTGAAATGATGGCGTTTACATTTACTACCGGCGCCTCCACGCGGATTATTTTATCGTGGTCGTTATGATCAAAGTTAATGTGTGCGCCTGGAAGCATTTCTTCAAGCGCCTTTAACACGGCTGCTGCCTGCGCTGGTTCCTGGATATTTGTTTTGAAGATTTCAATCATGAAACTGTGTTTATGTGCCGGAGATCATAACAGTCCACAGCACATACGCCACCATCACCTTTGCGGGAGATGCGGGTGTTAATATTGCTTCGTGTTATGTTTTTCCGGCAGGTTTTTATTTACGAAAGACAAAGATAGTGATAATTCTTCTTAATGCAACATTGTTGCATTAAGAAGAAATAAAAATACCGGGGTCAAACAAAGTTATTGACGCCATTAGGGGTAATGACCGGGGATATGGATCTGTATAGAAGTCAATAGCAGCGGAAGTTTACACCTGTTATTCAACTTTTTTTCGGGCAGTGCTTGCGTTTTCCAAAACCCGGTTGTATATTTGTCTACAATTATAGTAGACTAATAAGATTTACCACCACCAAAGTCTTTGTGCCCCACCATACAAAGCAAACCTTATTAGCTATCATTCTTTATTGAAGTTGCTTCATTGAAGCAACCTGTTCAACCAATTTAATATTTCAACAATGAATCAGCTATTGTACAACAATAGAAACGGCAGAAAATTTAATGCGGACACATTTGCATCCGCCTGTTGTTGTTGTTGCTAAGGCTTTCCGATCAAACATCCGAATTACTAAATGACGCGTAGTGTGGTCATCACGGGCATTTTATTGCCCGATTCTTCCAACATCTAATCCCCCTTTGTATGTTCAGATATTTACGTAATGCACTATTGTGTGCTGTATTGTTGTCCTTTACCAGCAGCGCTTATTCGCAGGCGGCTGTGCTGCTGAAAGGAAAAGTGATTGATAATAAAACGCAGGAAGCCCTGCCAGGCGCATCTGTGCGCATTAAAGGCGGCACATCAGGTACCCTGGCCGATGCTACAGGCACCTACCAGTTAAGTTTGCTGAAGTTACCCCAAACAATCATTGTTACTTTTATTGGGTATCAGTCGCAGGAAGTGCTGATCACGAAAGATGACCTCCATAAAGTGATAAAGCTGGAGCAGCAGCAGGCGCTGTCTGAAGTGGTAGTAACCGCTGTAGGTATCAGGAGCGCTACCAGGTCGCTGGGCTATAGTGTGGGAGAAGTAAAAGCGGCTGCATTGAAAGATAGCCGGGAACCCAACATAGTAGCGGCGCTCAGCGGTAAAGTAGCCGGTGTGCAGATCAGCAATTCCGGAGGTTCTCCCGGTGGCTCATCTACTATAAAGATCCGGGGTAACAGCTCCCTGCTGGGAAATAATGCACCCCTGTTTATTTTAGATGGCGTTCCTGTAGATAACTCTATCCAGGATATTTCCCCGGTATCAAACAGCGTGTCGCTGGCTACGCCATCTAACCGTGGTATTGATATCAATAGTGCGGATATTGCCAGTATAACAGTATTGAAAGGTCCCGCCGCTGCTGCATTGTATGGCATTCGCGCATCGAACGGTGCGGTGGTGATCAATACAAAAAGAGGCAGCTCACTTACGGATAAATCTTTTGGGGTGAGTTACAGCGGATCGTTTACGGTTGATAAAATTAACCGTCGTATGCAGCCACGGCAAACCATTTTTTCAAATGGCATCGGCGGACAATATGTGAAACCCGGTGTTACCGGTTCAGATGAAAACTGGGGCGCACGGCTGGATACACTTACCTACAGCTCAGTACCCAGCAATTTTGATAAGAACGGAACCATTGTAGGAAAGAGCGATCCTGCTTCTAATGGCATACCTGTTAACCGCTATGATAACATCGGTAACTTTTTCGTTAACGGCTATACGAACGATCAGAATATAAGCTTCTATGGTAATACCGGCAACGCGGGGTACTATTTCTCTTATGGCAACCTGAAGCAAACCGGCATTATTCCCACTACGGATTTTTTCCGGCATACGTTCCGATTTAACGGCGACTATACAGTGAACGAGCGACTGAAAATTTCCGGTGGCGTCAATTACATTAAAGATGGAGCCGGCAACAGGGCATTGATGGGAGGGTTTAATACCAACGTGGTACGTGCGCTGATGAACTCTGCTGTGAACTTCGATATCACCAACGGGTACTCCAGGCCATGGGAACATCCTGAATCGTATAAGCTGCCGCCCACAAGTAACAAGCCCTGGGGCGACAGCCGTTCGTACGCCAATGGCATTGGATGGGATAATCCCTATTGGTCACTTAATATGAACCCGCAAACAGATGAACTGAACCGCTTTATCACTTTTGCGGAGGCCACCCTGGATATCACCAGTTGGTTAAAAGCCACTGCCCGTTACGGGATCGATAATTATACCGATGTACGGAAAGGCGCTTTCAGTCGCGGTACTTCAGGCGTAGCCACCGGTACCATCAATGATGTGAATTATTCCAGGAGAGATAACAACCTGGATGTTTTACTGGTGGGCGAC
>JBCNPS010000432.1:0-6616 GCA_039593235.1 Chitinophaga sp.
TACGCTATCCCGAAGTGCCTGGCGAAAATTATGTGTTTTACTGACCAATAAGAAGATAAAAATATTTCAAATGAATTTTAATCTGACACAAATCCCGGAAAGGACAAAGAAGCCCCGTACACATGGACTCACTATGGTAATGGACAAGGGGCTGAGTTTGGAAGAAGCACGAAATTTTTTATCGGTAGCAGGTCCGCATGTTGATATCCTGAAACTGGGCTTTGGCACTGCATTCGTTACGCCCAACCTGCGCGCAAAAATTGAACTTTACCAGTCGGCAAACATTCCCGTATACTTTGGCGGAACGCTGTTCGAAGCCTTTGTAATCCGCAACCAGTTTGAGGAGTACATAAAAGTGGTAAAGGAATTTGGAATTGGTTACATGGAAGTTTCCGATGGCTCTATCACCATCCCACATGCGGAAAAATGCGGCTATATTGAGAAGCTGGCTAAGATCGGGCTGGTATTGAGTGAAGTAGGCTCTAAAGATGCAGAACACATTATACCTCCCTATAAGTGGATAGAACTGATGAGCGCTGAGCTCTCCGCCGGCGCCACCTATGTGATTGCAGAAGCCCGCGAAAGCGGTAACGTAGGTATTTACCGCGGCAGCGGTGAAGTACGCGAGGGCCTGGTACAGGAAATCCTGACCCAGATCCCTGCTGAAAAAATTATCTGGGAAGCACCACAGAAAGCCCAGCAGCTTTACTTCCTGGAGCTGGTAGGCTGCAACGCCAACCTCGGCAACCTTGCTCCCAATGAAGTGATTTCCCTGGAAGCCATGCGTATTGGTTTGAGAGGAGATACCTTTAACCTGTTCCTCGACAGGGAATAACTTTGTAATAAACAATTACAGATACTTATTACGGATGAAGGAGAGTGGATATGATCACATCAACACAGCTCCTTCATCCGTAATTTATCATTGGTAATGATCAATTCCCCGGTGCATGAAAATTTACGGACTTATAGGTTACCCGCTCAGTCATTCTTTCTCGAAAGGTTTTTTTAAAGAGAAATTTGAGAAAGAAAATATTTCAGGTTGTGTGTATGATAACTTCCCGATCCCGGGTATCTCTCAATTCACTGCTTTGCTGGAACAGCATCCGCAGCTGCATGGATTGAATGTTACCATTCCCTACAAGGAAGCGGTGATCCCCTTCCTGGATGAACTCAGTGACGCCGCCGCAAAAATAGGCGCAGTAAACTGCATTCATTTTAGCAACGGGAAGAAAACAGGTTATAATACCGATGTAATAGGATTTACTAAATCATTGCAGCCACTGCTGCAACCGCATCATCAGCATGCCCTGGTGCTGGGTACCGGCGGCGCCGCCAAAGCCATTATGTATGCGCTGGAACAACTGGGCATTACCTACACCGTAGTAAGCCGGCAACCGGTGAATGGCGCTGTGTCTTACGAATCACTGACCAGGCAGGTAATGGAAGACCATACAGTGATTGTGAATACAACGCCGCTTGGTATGTATCCCAAAACAGATACGTTCCCCGACATCCCTTACCAGTACCTCACTTCCAGGCACCTGCTATACGACCTGGTGTACAACCCGGCGGAAACCGCCTTCCTGCAGCGCGGTGCGGCGCAGGGCGCTGCCATCAAAAACGGGCACGAAATGCTGATACTACAGGCGGAAGCCTCCTGGGAAATATGGAACGCGTAGATCGCCGAAGGCGATCTATGCTGGCTTTATCATGTAGTATACGCACGTAGTAACGAAGTTCCTGAAGAAGGGAATGGCCGCCACCGGTTTCCATTGCACGCGTGCGTTAACACCGAATTTGTATTTATAAATAGGATTGATCAAATAGAACCTGCGCTGTGTAATATTATATTGCTGGCGTTTTACAATGCGTTCAAAACGCTCAATGGAAATGCCGGTGGATTTTACATCCATCAGGTCCACCACTACATCGTCGCCTTCTCCGAACATGCGTAATACGCCTTTGTAGAGGGGGCGGGGAAGTAGGTGAATGTAAGGTACCATGCTGAGGAATTTGTTCTTGCAGATCTGCTGATGGCCTCCATGGGGCATATACCAGGGTGGAAAGCCGAAGTATACCTGCCCGCGGGGGCTGAGCAACTGTTTCAGATGACCAATGATCTTTTCCTGGTCAGGAATGTGTTCAATGGCATCTTTCAAAATAATAACATCAAAAGAGTTCCGAAATTCTCCCAGGAAATCCAGGTCATAAATATTTTTAGCGATCAGTTTTAATTGTCCGTTGTCGAGGTATTGCTGCAGGAAAGTTTTAGCCAGCTCAATACGGTCGGGTGCAAGATCCACGCCTACGCAGTTGCATCCCTTTTCCAGCAGGGGAGTTAACACGCCGCCTTCCCCGCATCCTACCTCCATCACGCGCAGCCCTTCCAGTTGCGGAAATTCCTGCTGTATGAATGGCAGCACGTAGTCGCGCGAATTATCCACCTGTTGCTTGTGCCGTAGTGTTGCGTCTAAATGATGTTGTAAAGCCATGTATTTAAAATTGCGTGAATTTAATAAAAAGCGCTTAGCTTTCTGCTTTTCGTGGTCTTAAATAAATCCTATAATTGCCGGCTATATGCTGCGGGCTGCCTGCTAATAGCTATCTTTGCGGCATGCAAACGAACGAAAAGACCAATTACCAGGAAGGAGCCGTGATATTGATCAATAAGCCTTTAACGTGGACTTCCTTTGATGTAGTACGTAAAATAAGAAATATCACCAAAGCTAAAATAGGCCATGCCGGCACGCTGGATCCGTTAGCTACCGGGCTGCTGATTTGCTGTACCGGGAAAATGACCAAAAAGATCAACGAATACCAGGCACAGGAGAAGGAATACACCGGCACTTTTACATTGGGCGCTACTACACCTACGTTCGATAAGGAGTCTGAGCCGGAAAATTTTAAAGAGATCAGCCATCTTGATGAAGCCGCTATAGTGGCTGCCACCCAGCCTTTCATAGGGGAGATCATGCAGCTGCCCCCCATTCATTCCGCCATTAAACAAAACGGTAAACCTATTTACCTGTTAGCAAGAAAAGGCGTGGATGTAAAAGTAGAGCCACGGAAATTAACCATTACTGCATTTGAGATCACTAAAATAGCGCTGCCGGAAGTACATTTCAGGGTGGTATGCAGCACGGGCACGTATATACGTTCCCTGGCAAACGATTATGGCGCACAGTTAGGCTGTGGCGCTTACCTGAGCAGCCTTTGCAGAACCCGTATCGGTAATTTCAGTTTGGAGAATGCCACTGATATGGAGGATTTCATTGCCGCTAATTCTGTTCCTAAAACGGATAACCAATAGCAATATTCCAGATAATATTTTCACGGCGCCAGCGGCTGTCTTTCAGATCCCACTCACCTACATACCAGCCGTTCTTATTCCCGGTGAAGTAAGGCACTTTCAGCGGAATACCCCAATCCAGGCGGATGAGGAAGAAAGAGAAATCCAGTCGCAGGCCCGCGCCTGTGCCCATTGCCAGGTCGTGGTACAGTTGATCGAACCGGAATTCTGAACCGGGCCTGGTGGAATCTTTGCGGATCATCCAGATATTACCCATATCCAGGAAGGTGGCGCCTTTCAGGTTTACAGTACCCCCAAACATTCTCAGCAGATCGAAACGGTATTCGATGTTGCCTTCCAGTTTCATATCGCCGGTTTGATCGGGGAATGCCTGTGCGGTAGCAGAGGAATCTTTGTAGGAGCCGGGGCCCAGGGTACGCAAACGCCATGCACGGATGCTGTTGGGGCCACCGGAAGTGAACTGCCGTACATAAGGCAGCACCTGTGAATAGCTGTACGGGATGCCTACGCCGGCATAAGCCCTGGTGGCAAGCCCGCTATGCAGTCCCAGTTTCCAGAAGTGACGGTAGTCTGCTTCTATCTTCACGAAATTTGAAATACTTACATTGGTCAGCGTTTCCAGATTGGTTTTTTTCCCGCTGATGCCGTTCATGATACTATTGATGCCGCTGAGCCAGAGCCCCGATTCTTCCACGTTCACCCTGAAATAGCTGTAGTGGCGCTGATGCAGCAGGTCCTGGTTGCTGAAAATAAACGAAATATTTTCCCCGCCAATGAGCGCCGGCTCAAAGCTGCGCTTCAGGTACGGGTTAGTATTTACCACGCTGTCGCGGAAAGTAGGGTCCAGGCTTACGCCTACATAGTTGAGGGTGAAGGGCCGTACGATCCAGCGTTTGTAAAGCGTTTCGTTCCAGTCGTACCCATAGGACAGGTTCAAACTGGTAACGTCAAATTTCTCCACGCGGGAAAGATAGTTGGCGCCCAGCGTTAACCTTGTTTTTACGTTGGAGCGGTTACTTGTTCTGAAATTGAAGGGTACCGCAAACCGGGGCCAGGTAAGACTTACCTCGCCGCCAAACTGTTTGGATTGCAGTTCCCATCCTGATTCCTGGCGTACCAGTTCAATACCGGTGCTCAGCGCCATGCCCAGCTGGGTGGCGGTTTTATTCAGGTTAATATGCCGGTAGTTCAGTGTAATACCTGATCCCAGCGTATAGTCGGAACTGTTACTTAACTCGAAGCTCAGCCCCAGTTCCTGTTTGCGCCGGGGCGTAAGGAACACGTAGGCATCGAGGGTATTTAAAGAGTCTTTCGGTTCTTTGTACTGCAGGGTTACGAACTGCCATACACCGATATCGTAGAGTTTATTGACGGTATTGTTGTATTGCTGAATAGAATAGGTTTCTCCCGGCCGCAGCAGGATAGACCTGGAAAGAATTTTTGGTTTCAGCATTTCCTGGTGGGCGCGGATGGTAATAAACTTGCGTTCGTCCTGTTTCAGGGTACTGTCGTTGGGATTGCCGTTAAGCGAAAAATCGGGATAGGCGTAGATTTTACCGATATGATACTTTTGCCAGGTATCGGCGCTGTCTTCCGGGTTTTTGATCCGGATCTCCACGTCCATGGTCAGTTTATCTCTTCCTTTATTTTCATTGAAGATATTTACAAATCCTTCGAAAGGGTTGAGCGTGTTGCGGAACAGGGCTTTGTTGAGGGTATCTACACTAAATTCTATGGCATCGCGGTTAAATTTGTAGTACCCGGCATCTTTGATGAGGCGGGTAAGCCTTTCCCTTTCACTGCCCAGTGTAGCCGATTTAAAGGTAATGCCTTTCTGGATCAGCGATAGTCCTTCATTTGCTTTTACAATGTGCAGTATGGCGGAATCGGGTACGTTGTAGGTGATCTTATCTATTACGAAGTTTTTTCCTGTATTCACCCCGTAGGTAACGCTGGTTTTATGGCGCGATGTTTTTTCCTCATAGTTTACACTGGCATAAAAGAAACCCTGGTTGTGGAGGTAGCTGGTCATACGATCCACTGATTCTTTGGTTTTGGTGGAATCATAGACCACCGGTTCTTCCAGGTTCCTTTTAGCGAGTACCAGGTTCCAGAACCAGTTTGATTTCTTTTCGTTGTACTTCTGGTTATAGAGCCATACTTTGATGCGGCTGTTGAGCAGCTTTTTATTGGGCTGTTGCGTCATCAGTGATTTGGAAGAAAGGGAACTACGCAGGTCCTGTTTTTCGGAATTGAGGATTTCCCCGTTTACATCTACTTTAGCGCTGGTGTATAAGGTTTGATCTTTCTGTAGATATTTGGTATTGGAGCAGGCCGCCAACGTGAGTACTACCGCCCATAGCAGCAATTGTTTCAGCAGTAAGATTTTTGAATTGGGAGGCAGCTGCATCACGGGCAAAAACGTTATTAAATTTTTTTAAGGTCAATGCTGACAAACGGGTAACCATGCCTGTTCTTGGCTGATTAAAAGAAATCGTGTAGGTTTGATCCCATGTTGTCAAAGGCGCAAATTAAATATATTCAATCATTACAGCACAAAAAAAACAGGCAAAAATCCAGCCAGTATGTGGCAGAGGGTGATAAGATTGTACAGGAGCTGCTACAGGCGGGCATGCCGGTGAAAGGAGTATTTGCAACGGCCGATTGGCTGGAGCAGCATGGCTCCCTGGCCGGCCGTATGCCGGCGGGTACTGTAATTGAAGTGGATGCAGCTGTGCTCAAACAATTGTCGTCGCTCACTACGCCCAACCGGGCGATGGCTTTACTGGACATGCCTGCACCGGTGAATCCGCTGCCCGCCCCGGGAACAGTGGCTTTGGCGCTGGAGGCTATCCAGGACCCGGGTAATATGGGTACGCTGATCCGTATTGCCGACTGGTTCGGGATCCCGCAGATCATTTGTTCGCCCGATTGCGTGGATGTATACAATCCTAAAACCATACAAGCTACCATGGGTAGTATGATACGGGTTCGTATAGCCGAATACGGTATCCCGGAGTTGTTGCAGCAAACAAAGCTGCCTTCTTATGCCGCTACGCTTCATGGAAAGAATATTGCGGAGTTTCCCGCTATTAAAGAAGGGATCATCCTGATCGGTAATGAAGGAAGGGGATTAACGGAAGATGTGACCGCAATGGCTACCCACCGGATCACCATTCCCCGGATCGGTGGCGCCGAATCGTTGAATGCCGCGGTAGCTGCGGGGATTATCTGCGGCCGCCTGCTTATTTAACCACTTATGAACCCCAGGATACTGCTTATCATCATATTATTGTTTTCCTG
>JBCNPS010000433.1:0-6608 GCA_039593235.1 Chitinophaga sp.
CAGCATCAAGTAATCCGCAAAATCTTCGGCAAAGGCATAAACAATCTGATCTAAAGGAATATCCTTACGTTTATATTCAGCAGATAAAAAGTCTGATACTTTTGCCTTCGTAGTTTTCCAGCGGGATAGAGTTCCCTTCGCCCGTTTGCCTTTCCCTACTTTCTTAGTTAACCTCTCGATCATAAATTCAAGTGTTTCCAAAAGGCTTTTACTTTCCACTGGCTTTTTGCCCTGCACTGCGGTCTTTACCATTGCAGCAGAAACATAGTCGTGTTGTGCAGAAAGGATATCGTAATGCTTTTTAAGGGCTACTTTAACCCTGTCAATAGCAGCGTTGATCTCGCGGGCTTCGGCAGCATTACCGATTGCCCTACCTGCTTCCTGGTTCCAGTCTTTGGGGCTGATCTTTAGACCCAGGGAAAGTTCGGCTCTTTTGCCGTCAATAGTAATTCTTACAGTAATGGGGGCTTTACCGTCTTGGGATGTTTTCGATTTCTCCAGTATCAATAAAATGGAGAGTTTTTCATTAACCTTCATCGCGCATAACATTTAGGTGAACAAATACCTAAAACCCTACTCACACAAGCGTTAAGGATTGCTCGGGTACCAAATGTCGCAAAAGAAAAAGGTACCCGAATAGGTACCCTTTTTACTTGTAATTACTTGTGCCTCTTTGTTATGCTTTTTTGTAGAAACCGTTGATTTTGTACGGGTTTAAAACAAAAAAGCCACTTTTGAAAAGTGGCTTTGTGATCCCGCTGGGACTCGAACCCAGGACCCATACATTAAAAGTGTATTGCTCTACCAACTGAGCTACGGAATCAATTTTTATTTAACGGATCGCAAAGATAATAATTTCCAAATCACCTCCAAACTCATTCTTAATTATTTATCCGCCTCAATTAAAATAAATACAGAAAACGCCCTTCCCGCTCAACGCAGAAAGGGCGCATATAAAGCAAATAAAACAATTAAAATCAGCGTGAAGCAGAAGCTGCAGAAGCCCGATTAAACTTCGCATCCAGCATCTTCATAAAATACCCTCCTACCACACTCCTCGCCTGAAACCCCACCTTCGTTCCATCAGTCGTCTCATGCCAGTCGCTAAGCGGTACCCGTGTAGTCGTTTCCGTTACATACGTATACAACGGTGATACCAACGCCTCAAAGTCTGAAGAATTGTTAGTAAGCACCGCCGTCCACATAATCCAATCTGATTTGGTGTAGGTTTTACGGCTGTCCAGTGGCAGTCCATATTTCTGCTGGTGCTTAAGATAGAACCCAATCTCTTTCTTGTACACGTCCGCAGGAAATAAATCAAAGTTGAGTACTTTGTCCCAAACCATATTGTACTTCTGGCTCCAGGTGTTTTTGCTTTCGAAAGCGAGACTGAAATGATCGCCGTCGTCAGCGAGTTTCACCCAGTTGGCGGCCATTTCTTTGGCGCTTTGTTCGTACTTGGCGGCAACATCGTTGAGGCCCTGCATTTTGGCGAGCATGGCGTAGGCGCGGATACCGGCAATGGCTTTCAGGGAAAGGTTGGTATTACGTGCCAGGTGGCCGGCAAAGTCGTCGGTGCAAAGCTGGTTAGCGGGGTCAAAGCCTTCTTTCTGGAGGTACTCCGCCCAGGTGGTGAGGGTTTTCCAGTGTTTTTTGGCGTAGTCCGCGTTGCCTTCTGCGCGGGCAATAGCGCCTGCCAGTACCAGCATGTTACCGGATTCTTCTACCGGCATGCCTTCGCCGTATACTTGTCCGTTGGCGAGTGGGTAAGTACCAAGGTCATGGGCGGCGTAGGGTTTGGTGTATTTGCCGCTTTCGGAGAAGTAGAAAATACCGTTCATCATGCCTTTCATCAGGTCGGGGTTATAGATCAGGAACAGTGGAGCGGATGGATAGGTAACGTCCACGGTATTGATACAGCCGTTGCTGAAGTTTTCTTTGGAAAGGAACAGGATATCGCCTTGGGGGCTTTTCGCCAGTTTGTGTGCGGAAATAGCCTGGCGGTAGGCCAATTCGCACAGTTTGGCGTAGGTTTCACCGCCGGCGCTTACGGCATCTTTATGCAATTGTTCATTCAATTGTTCGCATTTGGCGATGATAGAAGCATAGTCTTTATAAGCGGCGTTCAGTTGTTTATCGATGGTTTGGGTGGCGTCATTTTTCCACCATGCTTTCAGGTTGGTGTTGAAGTACTGTAAAGCATATAGGTCGTCGTAGCCAAGGAGGAACAGTTGTTCTTTAGGCGTGCTGTTTACGGCGCCCAGGTTTACGGCGGTGCTCAGCACCAGCTGTTTGTCAAGTTTGGTGGTGGCGGTAGTGCCATTGGCAAATGCTGCGGCGGCATCGCCAGCGGTGCTGATGTATTGTTGCGGGTGAGCGGCGGTGGGTGTGGCCACGTACATATAACCCCAGTCGATGCGCAGGTCGTCCCCTTTCTTTTTCAGGATGGGTTGTTCCTTGGTGCCAGCTTTTAAAATGGAAAGCTGTCCGTTGGTGTATTTGGAAGCGGTTACCGGTTGTGCGGGCGCGTTCACTGCAACGTTGGTAGAGGCGCCAAAGTATACCTGCACCTGGTGGGGTGCGTTATCGTTGGAGCTTACTTTATAAGAGATGTAGGAAACGGGGCGCGACAGCAACATGAGGTCGTCCATCAGCAGGGGCGATGTAAAGGTGAGCGTTACATCCGCTTTGCCGCAGGTGAACTGGTAGCTGGTTTGGGTAGCGTTGACGTTCACGGCCGTTTGTTTGGCGGTTTCTATGCCTTTGTTAGTGGGCGGTGGTACCAGGCGGGCGATGCCTGCATCCAGGAAAGCGCCGCCGGCGGTGTTTTGGATATGGATGGCCAGCACGTTGCCTTTCTTCTTCAGCTTACTTTTTGCGGCGTCTGGTATGGGCCTGTAGGCGTATTGGTTCAGCCAGCGGCCATGTTTGTAGATCTGTTCCCCGTTAAGGTATACTACAATTTTATCGTCATGGAAGATTTTCAGGAACAAGTCGGCGGAGGCTACGGCGCCGGCGTCGAAGGTTCTGCGGGTCCAGAGGTTTGGGCTTGCCCAGCGGGTGCCTCCGGAGCTGAGATTATCACCGAAAGGCGCCTGGCCTGTTTTCCAGGCTTTATCGTTAAAGGAGGGCTGCTCCCATCCTTCTGCCGGGGCGGTTTCTGTGTATTTTACCTGGTAGGGCTGTTCATCGGTGGTGGCAACTACCGGCTGGTAGCTGGCCTCGTTCTGGCCCAGTACGCGATAGGTAACACCATCTACCTTTACCAGCCCGGTAAGCGATTGGGTAGCGCCGGTCCAGTGTTTGGTGGTGCTGCCGTTCAGGTCGTCCGTGGCCGACCAGATGCTGAAATAAGGATCATGTGTGATCAGGGGATACGCTGGCGCCTTTTGTTCCTGTGCTATTGCACTGCCGCCAATGCCCAACAGGGCTAAAAATGCAAATGTTCTCACCATAACGTGATTTGATAAATCGATTAAGCGTAAAAAGTACAGTTAATAAAAGTATTACATTTTCCGGGGGATTCATAACCATTCATCATAAAAATTTCCCGGTCACTTGTATATCGTCCATAAACGTGGTTAGTACTAGCTATCGCGAAAAAATCTCCGGAGGAAAGAAAAAAGCGGGGGCCCTACTGCATCTTGGAGGCCCGGGAAAGTACATTTTCATGTGTGGTCAGTACCATCTATCGCCAAAAAGAAAATAAAAAAGCGCAAACCCTACTCCCGCCTTGGAGGCCCTGAGAAGCCTTGTCAGTACGTTTTCGGATCTGCGCGTATCTTAAATTAATTAAATACCGTGCATGTAAGGAGCGCAAAAATACACTTTTGCGTGAAATTCTTTATTTATCCCGGAAAAAAAGTAAACCATTCCGGGCGGGAACGGATCAATACGGCAATGCCCCATATGAGCAGGGCCATGCCCAGTGCACCCCATGCCTTTTTATTTTTCCAGCTCCAGCCTAGCAGCACCGGCACTTCCCAGTACTTGATCAGCACATACAACAGCAGGCCGCCCATGCCGGTCCAGGTAAGCAGCAGTAAGCCCAGCTGGGCACCGGCCATTACCACTGCAAAAAGAAAGCCCAGGGTAAGCAGTTGCAGCCAGATATAGTTTTTACCCCTGCTGCGGGTCACATCTGCTATGGAAACAAGCAGCAACGCCCCTGCCAGGAAAATGCTGAGCACCAGCAATGCTTCAGGCAGCAATATGGGCAGCATTAACAATGCAGCCCATACCAACAGGGAAATAACCACGTACGCGGCCGCGCGCTGATCTTTTGTCCTCAGCCGTTCATGGGTAAATGGAAACAGCAACCGGCTCAATGCCTTTTCCGTACGCCGTAAAGGCGGCAATGTAAATACGCCCACCATGGCAGGCACTATCACTTCATACGGATACCAGGCATCCGGGCATACCTGCATTACGTACCAAACCACGGCGGAGGTAAGCAGCGCAGGTACGGATACATATAAAAATGCCTCCAGTGGCGTGTTATAATCTTCAAAGCTTTCCAGGATAATACGCGTGTACTGCTTCGCAAAATAACGGCGTGTAAGGATGGCCGTTAGTTGGGTCCACAACAGCACCAGCCCCACGTGAATGACGATGGTACGGATCACCAGGTCGGGGATCAGCGGGCCAAAGTAAATGGCCGGCAGGGCTACAGCCAGTAACTCCCAGCTAAGCATCTTCGGCGAAAATAACCGCCGGAACAGGGGATAAAAATGCCGGCGTAACCATTGCCAGGCGCCGGGTAAATACCGGCCAATCAACTGCACCGCTGCAAAAGCGGCTACCAGCGCGGCCAGCCCCAGCAACAGCCTGGAGGCGGTGAACACGCCGCGGAGCGCCTGCAACCGCGAAGGCTTTTTAATAGTATACGTGAGCGTGATATTATTCAGCAGCTCTGTTGCCAGCACCTTGCCCTGTTCGGGGGTGATAGCGCCCAACGCCGGCTGATGCACGCGCCAGAAACTATCTGCCTCCGCAGGGGTGGCCCAGGTATTCAGTGTGCCATATTGATACAACAAGGTTCTTTGCTCAGCATTGAGAGCAGCCAGGATCTTCGCCAGCGCCGCATCTGTTGCAGATGCAGGCAGCGCAAAGGTTAACAGGAACAGGAATATTTTTACAGTACGCATAAACGGTGTCAAAAATAACAAAAACGGGCAGCTTAGCGCCACCCGTTCCCATATTTTAAAAACGATAGTTTACAGCCCTGCTCCCAGCCAGCTATCCGGCACGGGTTGCAGTTTGCTGCCATCCAGGCTGTATTCCAGCTTCAGCGTGTACCCGCCGCCGCCTTCTACAAAGGCTACCTTTATAGGATGCCAGCCTTTTTCCAGGGCTACCTGCCCGCTTTTCTGGAACGGTGCATGCCAGCCATCGTTGTTCACTACTTCCTGGTTGTCTATATATAAAATAGCGCCGTCGTCGGCAGTGAGGTAAAAGCTGTAGATGCCGGTGGTAGGTACATTGATGTAGCCATACACGCGAGCGCCAAACGGTCCGCCGCCTTTGCCCATGCCTTCGGGAATAATGGCGTTGCTTACTCTTATGGAGCTATCGGCTTGTTCCTTGATCTTTGCAGCGCTTTTGTAAGAGCCTTCAAAATAATCCAGCTTCAGGCCGGGGCGTGCATCTTTTACAACGGTAGGTTTAAGATATGCCTCCTTGCGGTAACGCAGGCTGTAAATATCACCGCGGTTACCGGCCGGGCTGAAAGCCGCCAGCTTAATGGATTGCGGCTCACGGATCACATAGTTATCCGGCAGCACTTTGGAATGCATACCGGGAATGCTGCCATCGGTAGTATAGCGGATAGTCATATCCGTTAGTGGCTTTTGTACGTGCAGGGTTACGTTATCTACAAATACGTTGTCTTCCGTAAACCCGTCCAGGTCAGGCAGGCGGTAATGTACGCCCAGCTGGTCCAGGCGTTTATAATGAGCGTGTAGCCGTTGCAGGTAGCCATCGTAATCAGGATGGTTGGTCCAGGTTACTTCGGCCAGGGCGGTCATGCGGGGCATGAACATGTAGTCGGCCCGCTTTTCAGAAGGGATGTATTCCGTCCATATGTTGGCCTGCGCGCCCATGATATGTTTTGCTTCGTCGGGTGTTAAGCCTTTTGGTATTGGGTTGAAATGATAAACGTTGTAAATGGAATTGCGATCGGGAACGCCGTCAAAATACAGTGGGTTACCCGGCGTCATGATCACGGCATTGCCATGGCGTGCGGCCTTTACGGGTGCATCCGGCACCCAGGCGCGCCAGTACATCAGCACGGCGGTAGGGCTGATCCCTCCTTCCAAAATTTCATCCCAGCCAATAAGCACCTTGCCTTTGCTGTTGAAGAATTTCTCCATCCGTTTTACAAAATAGCTCTGCAGCTCTTCTACGGTTTTCAGGTTGTTGGCCTTCATTACTTCCGCGCAGGCGGGAGATGCCGCCCAGCTGGTTTTCTCCACTTCATCGGCGCCAAGGTGAATATATTTGGAAGGGAATAAAGCGGCTATCTCTGTAAAAATATCTTCCGCAAAAGAAAAAGTAGATTCATTGCAGGGACAAATAGGCGTGGAAAAATTCTTGCCCCAGCCCTTTTC
>JBCNPS010000434.1:0-6601 GCA_039593235.1 Chitinophaga sp.
GCAGATGGTGATGGATTCCCTGCGTTACTGGGCATATCTGCCGGGGCGGTAGTCCTGAATTTTACGACCCGGCCCAGCAGGTCGAACCAGAAGGGAGCGCCCAGCGATATGGCAAGCGCGGTGATACACCAACCGGCAAAAATGAGCCAGCCATTTTGCTGGAAAGGATGTGTATAGCCGCATCGTACGGTAAGATGCCCGCCGGTGGTATCGGTAATGCAGGGCCGGCCGATGCCCAGTACATTCGCCGCATCGCCGGCATCGCTGCGGAGCATGGCATATACACCAATCAGCGAGGTATCGGTTATGAATATACGGATGGAGGTATCGCCCCGGAAAAAGGCGCTATCTTTCTGCAGCACGTTTTTACGTATAAGCGTATCCGTAACGGCTGTATAATCCGGGGCCCGGCTGGCCGCGAGCTGCACCAGCTGGGATCTTACGTTTTTGTCTTTCATCATGATCCGCGCTATGGCGATGGAATCCACGTTAAACAAGGCCGCAATGGTAATGCCGATACACAGCAGCCAGGCCTGCGTTTGTTTCTTGTACCAGCCGCTGGTGCGGGTCATGGTTTCGTTGAACCAGCCTTCCATATTTGCGCGGAAGGCGGCTATATTGTGCTCCGCATCTTCAAACAGTTGCTGCAGATGTTCCCGCGTATCCGGCGCCAGGTGAAGGTAATTATGTGTCAGCGCCGCTTTCATAGCCTGTACATCGTTTCCTTTCTGTTCCGGTACGCTACCGCGCAGCAGGTGCACCATTGTTTGGGAAAATATCTGCGGGCTGATATAGGCCGGGCGCGAAGTGGCGCTGTTTTTACCCAGGCTCCGGATAGACGGGGAGTTATAGAATTTTTTAAGGAAAGGATTTTTCCGGAAAGGTTCGAAAAAATAAACCACGCTCCATCCCAGTTCATAAAACCAATTGAAAAAGGTAAACTTTCCAAACCAGCCGAGATCCGTACTATGATCCTCCTCCTCCAGCATCCGGCGTAAGCCTTTGGTTAACAGCCGCGCCCTGGAATTGAAGATCCTGGCAAACAGCTCCTGTACTACAGAGGCCAGCAAACTGTATAGCAGGTAAATGAAAATAAGGCCAAGCGCCACATCTATGGCCAGGTTACTAAACATAAGATAGGTATTAAGTTGACATATTTACATAAAAGTAAATATTTATACCAAAGATAAAAGTGTACTACGCAATGTATTTGCAAACTCTCCGTTATGTTTTTTAACAAATTGCTGTGTCAGGTGCAGCAACGAAACAATATATCTTTGCCAATATTTTAGTGATATGAAATTGAAACATTTAGCCTTGTGTTTGGGAATGGCGGTTTCCTTCGGCGCTTCCGCCCAGATCAAATACAGGGATACGCAGAAGAAGCCGGTTTTAGTTCCTTACGACAGCAGCATTGCCTTTCAGCATCTTACACCGGATATAGCCCAGCTTACGCTGGTAGGACAGGAGATCACTTTCCTGAAACTTAATCCACGGCGTGCCGTGCGAAATAAAGAAGATACCCTGCTGGATAATCTCAAGATGAAAGCCGTAGTAGAGGTGCCTTATAAAAGTGTGCTCAAAGGAGGACATTTTTATACGCCTTATAAAGCAATAGAGAATAAAACATTCCGCATTGTAGACTACGACCGGAAAAACCTGGAAGGTATCACTACGCTGATCTTCACGTTGCGTGATGAAGACCGGAAACTGTTGCTGTACCAGGTGCCTGAAGACAATCTTCCGAACACACCGGTGATTATCAACGGCAACTACGAGTGGCTGAAGCAACAGTATGTAGGAAGAAAATTACATCTCCGGAAGGAAAATAAAAAAACGGAAAATATCCTGGACAACAACAAGGAAATAACATTAAACAATGAAGATGTATATTCCTGTACAGATATTGCCGTGATTTTTTCCGGTAAACAAAAATATGGTCAGCCTTTCCTGATCGTTAAAAACAGCGAGAACCAGGAACTGGCAATCGGTGTGGGAAAAAGGAGTGAGTACACTACCGGCCCGCTGATTGATGAATTTGAATAATTCTTATAAGGGGAAAGCAGTGCTGCTTTCCTCTTTTTATTTTGTGTTGCCGGATTCAAAAAAGCAGCAGCTGCCGCCTACCCAGGTGTCCTGGCTGTTGAATCCTACGCCTATCATTCTGCCCTTGCTGATCCTGGCCAGGTTATGCACCAGCATTGGCCTTGCAGCGCCATCCTGCCAGATGTAGATCATGCGTATTTCGCAGATAGCCGGCCCGGTAGGCGTTTCTATGGCAGGTGCATATTTCACTTTGTGCTGTAAGATCCAGTTCTCCGGATCCTTGATCCGGTCAATATCTTCCGGGGTCACATCTATCAATACCCCTTGTCCGGCAAAGGAAAAAAGCGGCTTCAGTACATAATTTTCGAGGTCGGCAGGTACTACCGGCAATTTATGCAGGAACCAGCTTTTAGGCACATATTCACTGTGAATAAAAGGCATCATGTACTTACTGATACGGTAAAACCAGTTGGGGTGCGTGATCCACTCCACATCCAGCTCCTGGAAAAGATTCACATGAGCGCCCAGGCTTTCGGCCTGCCGTTGCAGATCGTCGAAAATGATCCTGTTATAAATGCGCTGTACACGGGTTTTTACACCCTTTCTCATATAAAACAGCTGCTTCCCTTCCTGTATGAGCGCCGTTAAACAAACGGTGGGAATATCCAGGTTTTTTTCCGTGCTGTGAAAATCGATCCGTGTTTTTTGTTCCTCCGGCTTTACTTCCAGCAGTATCACTTCTTCCGGAGCATAAGGACCAACAATCATATCCCGCAGCAGCTGGTAATAGGTTGCTTCATCCAGCCCGTTGAAAAAATTACTAAGCGTATCCGGTATGTTAAAATGTGTTTTAAAACGACGCGCCATTACTTCCTGGAAAGCCAGCATGGTAGGGAATCCCTGTAATTCGATGAGCTGAGGCACGAGTGCATCATCGGCATCTTTACAAACAGCAAAATCGATAACAATAAAATGCGGATGTTCATTTTCATGCGGCACTTTCAGTGCGGGCGGAATGGCATCGCGGGTAATGGTTTTAAAGTCGGGGCGAAGCAGCACATCCACAATTTCTTCGCAGGCCTGTACCAGTTTATTCCCAAGAGCAGCGGGTACAAACACGGGTGTTTCGGCTATCCTGAAAGCGGGCGTTACGCCGGTATCTGCAGCAATGCCATCTAAAAAGGCCTGGTATTGCGCTGGTGTGAATTGTTGGTTATATGCTTTTCTGACTGCGGGGATCATAAGTTTTTAATTAGAAGAACGAGTACTCATTATCATTATGCGCCGCTACCTGCGTCATCCGTTCAATGGCAGCCAGCCTGTCGGACAGGCGGCCGTAAATGGCATAGTCCAGGAACGCAGTAATAAAACGGTCATGTGTAAGCATGATCCTGTCCGGATCGGTGAGTTGTTGGATCATGCTGTTATATTTTTCCAGGCCGTGATGGTTCACTACCTGTTTTTTCTTTTCTTCCTGCAAAAGGTACATATGCATACCAGCGGCATCTGCCTCCGGGTGGAACTGGGTGCCAATAAAGTGTTCATTAAACCGGATGGCCATGGTAGCGCGTTCCAGCGGCACATGTGGCCGTTCCTTTTCGAGCGCAATCACGTGTCCGCCCATGGCCTGCAGGTTTTCATAATCCAGTTCTATCACCTGCCAGTCGCGGCTATCCACAATATAAAAAGGATCGGGCAACGCGCTGAATACTTTTTCCTGCATACCGGCGGCGGTTTTATGCACAGGGAATACGCCGAATGCGGGTGATTTCCGTTTGCATACATTACCCAGTTTATAATAGCGGCACATGAGCTGGTAGGAATGACAAATAAAAAAGACGGGCTTTTTCACTTCATGGGTCCGGTTCCATTCGAGGAGGTTTTCCACCAGGGAAAAATAGGCGGTTTCCCAGTCGCTGCCTTCACTGGCCACGGGGCTGCCGGGGCCGCCCGTGGAAATATAAATATCATAGGAAGTGTCGGGAACCTGTATTTGCTGCCTTACTTCAAACTCATCAAATTGCAGGTCCAGTGCATGCATGCCGGCGTATTTCGCCAATATTTCACGGATACAGCGCATCCCTTCATTGGGAACACCCTCATACATATCCAGCACAGCCACCTTCCAGCTATTTTTTATTGGATGCATGCTGCAAAATTACGCGAAATTTATTTTATGGTTATCAGCAGCCCTGCAGGAACTGGCCCTGGATAAAATCTGTTACTGCCACGAGGTCGTTTGTATCAGCGTATACCTGTAATTGTTTATCTGCGCCGGTACCGGTTTCCAGCAGTTGCGTAGTGGCGGCAATCACATCGCGGCTGCCCAGGTCATCCACTACATCGTCGATAAAGTCGAGCAGTTCTGTAATAAGTGCGCGTGTATTTACTTCTATCTCTTTACCAAAATCAATCAAATACCCATCAATGCCATAGCGGGAAGCTCTCCACTTATTTTCGTTGACCAGCGCGCGGTTATAGATAATGAAATTGAGGTTCTGCATCCGCAGTTTATAGATCTTGGCGCATACTGCCTGGAAAAGCCCTGCTATCATGATGGTATCGTCCAGGGTGAGCGGTACATCGCAAATGCGAAACTCCACGGTATTAAAAAAGGGATGTACCCGCAGATCCCACCATACTTTTTTGGCATTGTCGATACAGTTTGTTTTTACCAGCAGCTTGATATAATTGTCATATTCTTCGATGCTGGCAAAATAATCGGGGATACCGGTGCGGGGGAATTTGTCGAAAACCTTTGTACGGAAGGATTTGAAGCCGGTGTTACGCCCTTCCCAAAAAGGGGAGTTGGTGCTCAATGCAAAAATATGCGGGAGGAAGTAGCGCACAGAATTGGCGATATGAATGGCCATTTCCCTGTTCTCCATTCCTACGTGCACATGCAAACCAAAGATGAGGTTGGAACGCGCGGCGTCCTGCATTTCATTCACTATTTCAAAATAGCGGGGATGGTCGGTGATCAGTTGTTTTTCCCATTTGCTGAAAGGGTGGGTACCGGAGGCGCCGATACTGAATCCGAGGTCACCGGCTATTTGTGCAATGGTGCGGCGCAGGTAGGCTACGTCTTTCCGGGCTTCGTGGATATCCGCACAGATCTGTGTACCAACTTCCACCACTGCCTGGTGAAACTCCGCTTTTACCTGGTCGTTGATCACCTTATGGGCCTGTTCTACTATTTTTTGTTCATGTGACCTGAGTTCCCGGGTAACTGGGTCCATTACCATATACTCTTCCTCGATCCCCAGCGTGAACGCCTTAAACATGTTGTTAGGTTTAGCTTTTAGCTGCGGGTATGCAGCGGTAATTACAGCAATTTATTTCAGCGTACTAAAAATGAATGCCGTCTGCAAATGTAGGGCAGTAAAACGGTTTCATTTTTCTTTTTGTTGTTTTTTCACCGGGCTTTTTTTAGCGGTGGTCTTTTTCTCCTTTTCAGGCGGGCTTTTCTTTTCCTTTACCGGTGAAGTTTTCTTTGCTTTGGGAGCGGTTGTTTTCTTTTTCTCCGCAGCGGTTGCCGGCTTTGCTTTGGCGCGGCCGGGATGCACAAATTTGCCCCAGGTGAGATTGTCTTTCCCCGGTTTTTGTGCAACGGCTCTTTCGATGGCGTACCTGGCAGTGGTTTCCACTACCCATTCAAAATGTTCTTCACCAATGGAATGAAGATCGGCGTCCGGTGCAGGGTTGCAAAAGTCGATGGCATAAGGCACTTCGCTGCGCACGGCTATTTCCACGGTATTGAAATCGTATCCCAGGTATTGATGCAGGGTAAGCACCTGTTCCGTGATCCGTTCTGCCAGTTCAGGGCTGGGCTCATAGTTTGCCTGGTAACGGAGATGCGGTGCATTTTTGGGATTGTAGGGCATGATCCGTACTTCTTTCCCTCCTATACAAAAACACCGGTAATACTGGCTGAAGTCGATCTCTTCCTGTAGCATCATTACCAGCTGACCGGTTTCGCTGTGTTTTCGGAAGAAGTCATCTTTATCCTCTACGCGGTATACATGTTTCCATCCGCCGCCGGCGTAGGGTTTCATGTATGCCGGGAAGCTCACATATTCAAAAATGCTGTTCCAGTCGAACGGGTAAATGAGATTACGGAATGATTTATCCGTGGTGTCATCCGGTAGTTTATTGGAAGGCAGCAATACGGTACGGGGCACATTTACACCAATCTTTTCAGCGAGGGCGTTGTTAAAGAACTTATCGTCCGCGCTCCACCAGAAAGGGTTGTTGATAACGGCGGTACCGGCAGCGGCGGCATTTTTCAGGTAAGACCGGTAGAAGGGCACATCCTGCGAAATACGGTCTACAATCACTGCATAGCCTGGGTCGGCGCCCTGCATTACTTTGTCGATGGTCACAAATTCCGCGAAGATGCCGGGCGGGTTAATGCGGTTTACACGATCTACAAACGCCTGTGGAAAAGTATTTTCCTGCCCGAAGAGTATCCCTATTTTTTTCATGGTACTTACTTGATTAGTGAAACATAATGCGGCAACATTTCCCGCCATACGGGCCAGTCGTGCGTGGTTTG
>JBCNPS010000435.1:0-6592 GCA_039593235.1 Chitinophaga sp.
AAGGGCTGTGGATGCGATTTCCTTTGAGCTGAAAAAGGGGGAGATCACTGGTTTCCTGGGACCCAACGGCGCAGGAAAATCCACCACCATGAAAATGATCACCGGTTTTTTACCGCCCACCAGCGGTAAGGCCAGTGTATGTGGCTTCGACATTGTGTCCCAATCGCTGGAAGTACGCAAAAGAGTAGGCTATCTGCCTGAATCCAACCCGTTGTACTACGATATGTATATCCGGGAATTTCTGGAGTTTGTGGCAGGTGTTCACCAGCTGGGGAAGGCCGGCGCACAGCGTATTGCCGCTGTAATTGAGCAAACGGGGCTGCAACCGGAACGGCGTAAAAAGATCGGCGCTTTGTCCAACGGGTATAAGCAACGGGTGGGCCTGGCACAGGCCCTGCTGCATGATCCGGAAGTACTGATCCTCGACGAGCCCACTACCGGGCTGGATCCCAACCAGCTGGCCGATATCAGGCAGCTGATCAAAGAACTCGGCGCCAATAAAACCGTGATCCTTTCCACACATATTATGCAGGAAGTGGAAGCCCTGTGCGACCGGGTGATCATCATTAACAAGGGAAAGATCATTGCAGACGATAAATTATCGTTAATCCGCGAAAACAGCAGCGGGAATGGATATTTACAGGTTACCTTTGCCGAGCCGGTTACCGAAGCCGAATTGCTGGCAATTCCCGGCATTACCCGCGTGGTAGCCAGGGAAGACCATAGCTGGCAGTTATTTACCGGCCAGGTGGACGAGGTACGAAAAAACCTGTTACAATTTGCTTTGATAAATAACAGGAACATCCTTTCTTTGCAGAGCAATTCACAAAGCCTGGAAACAATTTTCCGGGAACTGACAAAGGCCCCAGGCAATTAACTGTAGCCGTTAGCAAACCCGGGAGTGGTGAGGGACTAACAGCCGCGGCAAACGCCAGGTGCTAAATAAATAGCTAACAATAATAATTTTTCGAATTATGAGTACCATTTCAGAAATCCATGCCAGGCAGATCCTCGACAGCCGTGGTAATCCTACAATTGAGGTTGATGTAACCACAGAAGACGGACATTTTGGCCGTGCAGCAGTTCCATCCGGTGCTTCTACCGGTAAACACGAAGCAGTAGAGCTGCGCGATAATGATAAGAGCGTTTATATGGGCAAAGGCGTACTGCAGGCCGTAAATAACGTTAACGATATCATCGCGGACGAACTGATTGGCTGGGAAGTGACGGATCAGGCCGGCATCGACAAAATGCTCATTCAACTTGATGGTACTCCTAATAAAGCTAAACTGGGCGCTAACGCTACCCTCGCAGTAAGCATGGCCGTAGCCAAAGCCGCTGCAGAAGAAAGCAACCAGCCACTGTACCGCTACCTCGGCGGTGTAAACGCTTTCACCCTCCCCATTCCTTTAATGAACATCATCAACGGTGGTGCGCACGCAGATAATAAAATCGACTTCCAGGAATTTATGATCGTGCCGGTTGGCGCCCCTTCTTTCTCTGAAGGCCTGCGCTGGGGCGTGGAAATTTTCCACCACCTGAAATCCGTACTGAAAAAGAAAGGATACAGCACCAACGTAGGCGACGAAGGCGGTTTTGCTCCTGAAATCCAGAGCAACGAAGAAGCTATCGAAACCGTACTGGAAGCTATCAAAGCAGCAGGTTACGAGCCAGGTACCCAGGTGGCTATCGCCCTGGATGCCGCCAGCAGCGAAATGTACGACGACGCAACCAAGAGCTACAAATTCTACAAAAGCTCCCAGAAAGTGATCAGCAGCGACGAAATGGTGGCTTACTGGACAGAATGGGTAAATAAATATCCGATCGTTTCCATCGAAGATGGTATGGCGGAAGATGATTGGGATGGCTGGAAAAAACTGACTGAATCCGTAGGCAACCGCGTACAGCTGGTAGGCGACGATCTGTTTGTTACCAACGTACTCCGTCTGAAAGAAGGTATCGATAAAGGTATCGCCAACAGCATCCTGGTAAAAGTAAACCAGATCGGTACAGTAACGGAAACCATCGATGCAGTGAACATGGCGCACAAAGCCGGTTATACTTCCATCATGAGCCACCGTTCCGGCGAAACAGAAGATACCACCATCGCCGACCTCGCTGTAGCCCTGAACTGCGGCCAGATCAAAACCGGTTCCGCTTCCCGTACAGACCGTATGGCGAAATACAACCAGTTACTCCGTATCGAAGAAGCACTGGGTGAAGTAGCGATCTATCCTACCAACTCTATCAGTGTAAAAAAATAACCCTCGGGGGAAAATATTTGGATCTCGGGTACCCGGCACATTAACGCCGGGTATCTGAAATCCAAAAATCATTTGTAAATTGCTGTATGCCCGGATTAAAGTCTATAAAAGTGCCAAAGCTCCTGAAGAATAAGTTCTTCATAGCTTTTATTGCCTTTATTATCTGGATCGCCTTCCTGGACAAAACCAACCTCATGTACCAATACCAGTTCCAGTCGGAGGTAAACAAACTTGAAAACCAGAAAGAATTTTTTATCCAGGAAATCAAACAAACCCGCGAAGAACAACAGGAACTGCTTTCCAGTCCTGAAAAACTGGAGAAATTTGCCCGCGAAAAATACTATATGAAGAAAGATAATGAAGACCTGTTCATTATCACCCCCGCTCCCGCCCAATAGCCCCGTTTACGCAACGGTTTTCTTCAGCTAAAGCACGTTTTAACAGCACCCGCCCCTCCCCCGATCCCCCTCTTGTGCATCTTAAAAATTTATCTTAAATTAACAATAGAATCTGAGCAAAATCCGTTATAAAAGAGAACCTATTCTTAGTATTAAAATAAATATGCATGAGTAATTTTACACTTTCTGTACTCTCTACCCTGTGTCTTGTTACCAAAAGCGATATTAAACATCACCAGGAGGATCTTTCATTTACCCGGGAAGAACAAGCCAGCTTTGACGCTACCAAAGCAGCCCTGAACACTGTGCATTATGCGCCAAGAGTGGCTACCCTCCAGCTGATCTTCGACTATGCCGCCAATAAACAGAAAGCAGAAGAGCAGTAACTGCCGCCTTACTTTTTTCATTTTTCCTATCTTTATGGCATGACTCAAAAAGAGCGTTATGCATTTGTTCTCAAATACTTTGAGGAACATGCTCCCAATGCCGAAACGGAACTCATCTACGATAATCCATACCAACTGCTGGTAGCCGTTATCCTGTCGGCCCAATGCACTGATAAAAGGGTGAACATGACCACTCCTGCCATCTTTGCAAAGTACCCGGACGTACACGCCCTCAGCACCGCCACATTCGACGAGTTGTTCCCACTGATCCGCAGCATCAGCTATCCCAACAACAAAACCAAACACCTCATCGGCATGGCGCAAATGGTAGTGGACGACTTTAACGGGGAAATACCCGCCACTGTACCGGAACTAATAAAGCTGCCGGGCGTAGGCCGCAAAACAGCCAATGTGATTACCTCCGTGGTGCACCAGCAGCCCAATATGGCAGTAGATACACATGTATTCAGGGTTTCCGCCAGGATAGGACTTACCACCAATGCCAAAACACCGCTGCAAACAGAACTGCAGCTGCTGAAAAATATTCCGAAAGAGAAAGTACACATCGCCCATCACTGGCTCATTTTACATGGCCGTTATATTTGTGTGGCCCGGAGCCCGAAATGCGGCGAATGCGGACTAAGACCAGCGTGTAAATATTATGCAAAACTGGTAAAAGCAGGTTGATATGCGCCCGCTGCAGGGTCCGGCATTGCGGTAATGCCCGGTAAAAAGATCAGGCACAATACTTTGTGAACCGCCGGAGTTTATACTATCCATCAAGAATTTCATCCCGCAATTATGAAATTTGCTTATCTTAAGCGGTTCATCAAGATTCAATCAATAAAGCATTAGTCGTTATGAGATCAGCTGTTAGGGTACAACTATCATTTATGATGTTCCTGGAATTTTTTATCTGGGGCGCATGGTTTGTGACATTAGGAACCTTTGTATTAAAAAATCTGCAGGGCGCCACCGATACCCAGGTGGGATATGCCTTTCTCACACAATCTATCGGGGCGGTAATAGCGCCTTTCATTGTAGGCATTATTGCCGACCGTTTTATTTCCGCACAGATCATCCTTGGAGTGATACACCTGGCAGGCGCCGCCCTGTTGTGGATCTGTTCGGGCATGACCAGCTACGACAGCTTCTACCCGGTATTGCTGGTGTATATGATCCTTTACATGCCTACACTGGCGTTGGTAAACTCCATCTCTTTCCGGCAAATGAGCGATCCAAGTAAAGAGTTCTCCTTTATCCGTGTGTTCGGCACTGTGGGCTGGATCATTGCCGGCCTGCTCATCGGCTGGCTGCAGTGGGAAAAAACCAATTCACTGGATCTTACCTTTAAAATGGCCGCCGGCGCATCGCTGTTGCTGGGACTGTTCAGCTTTACACTGCCTAAAACACCGCCTGCCAAAAAAGGTACACAGATCTCCGTAAAAGAGATCCTGGGCCTGGACGCCATACGGATGCTGAAAAACCGCTCCTACCTGCTGTTCTTCCTGGCATCCATTGCCATCTGCATCCCGCTGGCATTTTACTACAATTTCACTAATCCGTTCCTGAATGAAATAGGCATGAATGCCGCTGCCGGCAAGCAGTCCATGGGACAAATGTCTGAGTTCCTGTTCATGCTGGTGATGCCGTTGTTCTTCGCCAGGTTAGGAGTAAAGAAAATGCTGGCATTAGGTATGCTCGCCTGGGTAGTACGCTATACCCTGTTCTCTTTTGGCGATATTGATGCCAACTACTGGATGCTCATTGTAGGTATCATCTTACACGGTATCTGTTATGATTTCTTCTTTGTAACCGGGCAGATCTACACCGATAAAATTGCAGGCGAAGAATTCAAGAGCTCTGCACAGGGCTTTGTAACACTGGCTACTTATGGTGTGGGCATGCTGATAGGCTTTATTATTTCCGGTCCTATTGTGGATGCTTATAAAACGGGCGCAAACAGCCACAACTGGCACACCATCTGGCTGATCCCTGCAGGTATTGCAGCGGTAGTATTAGTACTGTTTATGTTGTTTTTCAGAGATAGTAACAAGAATACAGTTGTTAAACATTAATCATCGGCAAAACGATTATTATGGCAAAAATAGCAATGCTTGGTTCAGGTTTTATTGCGCGGTTCTATGCTGATTCCCTGCAGGGGCAGCGCAGCCGCGATAAAATTGTAAGCGTATATTCCCGCCGGGAAGAAAGCGCACAAAAATTCGCCACAGATTACGATGTTGCGTTTCAGTCCACTGAAATGGAAGCAGCCATTGCCCGCCCGGAGGTAGACGTAGTTTGCGTATCCCTCCCCAATAACTTGCATGAAGCAGCTATTGACCTATGCTGCAAGCATAAAAAAGCAGTGATCTGTACCAAACCGCTGGGGCGCAACGCCCAGGAAGCAAAACGGATGCTGGAAGCGGTAGAAAAAGCGGGCATCTTCCATGGCTACCTGGAAGATCTTGTATACACCCCTAAATTCCTGAAAGCGCTGCAAAGCGTAAAAGACGGGGCTTTAGGAAGGATCCTCTGGGCAAAATCGAGGGAAACCCATCCCGGTCCGCACAGCGAATGGTTCTGGGATAAAGAACAGGCAGGGGGCGGTTGTATCCTTGACCTGGGCTGCCATTGCGTGGAAATCGGGCGCAACTTTATCGGGAAAGATATTAAACCGGTAGAGGTAATGTGCTGGGCGGATACACAGGTTAAACCTATTGATGCTGAAGATCATGCCATTGGCCTGGTAAAATATGAAAACGGCGCTATAGGTCAGTTTGAAGTAAGCTGGACTTTCCGCGGCGGTCTCGATCTGCGTGATGAAGTAATGGGAACAGAAGGCACTATCTGGCTCAACAGCTTTTTGCGTACCGGCTTTGATATGTTTACCACCGGTAAAGGCGCTGATTATGTAGCGGAGAAAGCGGAAAGCAACTCCGGCTGGCTGTTCCCCGTGGGAGATGAACTCAATGAGCTGGGATATAATCACATGTTCACCAATATGTTTGATGCGATGGAGGCCGGTAAGGAAGCCAATGAAACTTTCTATGATGGCTATGTGGTGAACGCTATCCTGGATGCCGCTTACAAAAGCGCCGCCAGCAAACAATGGGAACCGGTACAACTGGAAATATGGCGCGGGCAGGAAGGGCTTACCAAAGCCAAAACCTTAACGGACTATAACGATCAATATTACCTGGTAAAAGAAGAGATGACACATTTCGGGGCAAAGAAACTGATCCTGAAAGATAAGGTGAGCGGGCAGATCATTGAACAGGTATTATAATTTATAAGATGAAGATGATTGTCCTGGTAAATCCTGCCAGGATAATCATCTCCCCATCAGCTTATTTTTACAAACATTGCTTTACCAAGCGTATGATTTACTTCCACCGACATTAAGGTGCCGTTTTCATACCTGAACACGTTCTTTCTTCCCTCTGGTAAGATCAGCTCATACACACCACCACCCAGCGATTTCAGGGGAAGGAAACGGCCCAACGTTTCAGAAAATACACGGTTTACCTGCCTGGGTTCCCCA
>JBCNPS010000436.1:0-6591 GCA_039593235.1 Chitinophaga sp.
TTGGAGTGCAACATACGATGGAAGCTTTAAGCGCCGGACCGTTTTTCCAAACGGTCCCCATTACCGGAATCACCAATATGGAGGTGTATACCCTCATATTGTTTATATATAGCCATATGTTAAACCTACCGGTGCAGAGAGATTATTTATGCTGCGATTGATTCGGAAAAACCCGGGGGACTGTTTTTCCAGGCGGTCCCCGATTTGTAAAACCAGGCTGGAAAAGCCTTCCTGATATAATAGTTTTTCATAGGTTCAATTTGATTTTGGGAAAGTAAGGGACCATCTTTTCAGATGGTCCTGATTTTTCCGCAAATCATATAACCAAATACTTTCAAAATGGATCGGACAAAAAAAATAGGTAGGGGCTGTTTTTCCAGGCGGCCCCGTTCTATTGATCAAAACGGAATAGCACGGCTGGGGTGCCGTGCTTACTATTAAAGAGGTAATAAGATGTGACGGGAAAGGGCTGTTTTTTTAGGCGGCCCTATTTTCCTGATCGATACAGGGTAATACGGCTGGAAGCCGTGCTTACGACAACATAGTTAATTTCTAATAGCATAAATGATGACAAAAAAGATTGCTTTTCCAGGTGGCCTTATTTTCCTGATCAATACAGGGTAATACGGCTGGAAGCCGTGCTTAGTGCTTACGGCAGCATAATTAATTTCTATGATCACAAAAAAACTGTTTTTCCAGGTGGACCTATTCTACTGGTCAACACATGGTAATACGGCCGGAAGCCGTGCTTGCCGCAACATAATTAGTTTTGAATAAGATAAATGGTGACGAGAAACAGGGCCGTTTTTCCAGGCGGCCCCACTCTATTGATCAACCCATGCTTCTACAACATATTTATTTTGAGGTGGACGTAAAAAATGGATACAGGGGCTGTTTGTCAAAACAGCCCATAATTTTTTAACGGATTTATATAAAAAATGAAAGTTTTGGCTATAACTTCGTTATAGGCTCGCTCCATAAGCGTTTTGTTGAAAACATCGTAAACCCGGAACTTCATGCAATATCATCTTCTCGGAAAATCAAACCTCGCTGTTAGTGAAATCGGGTTCGGCTGTATGTCGCTCGGTAATGATGATGCCGCCAATGCAAGCCTTATTCACCGCGCCTGTGAGCAGGGCGTCAATTTTTTTGACACCGCCGATCTGTATGAGCACGGACAGAATGAAATCACCGTTGGCAAGGCGTTGAAAGACAGGCGATCTGCTGTTATCATTGCTACCAAAGCAGGGAACCAGTGGAAAGAGGATGGGAGCGGATGGGACTGGAATCCGCGTAAAGCTTATATCATGGCTGCTGTGGAGGCAAGTTTGCAACGCCTGCAAACAGACTACATTGATCTGTATCAGCTGCACGGAGGAACTATTGATGATCCCATAGACGATACTATCGATGCTTTTGAAACTTTACTGCAACAGGGAAAAATACGCTGCTACGGCATCTCTTCTATCCGCCCCAATGTGATCCGGGAGTATGTGAAACGGTCGCGCATAGTGAGCGTAATGATGCAGTATAGTTTGCTTGACCGTCGGCCGGAAGAAACTGCTTTTCCCCTGTTACAGGAAAATAATATAGGCGTGCTGGCAAGAGGAACAGTAGCCAAAGGACTGCTGGTGAACAAACCTGCAACACCTTACCTCAACTATACCGCCGAAGAGGTGGCCGCTGCAGCTGCAGCAGTGAAGGAAGTAAGCACCACCTCCAGGGGCGCTGCGCAAACTGCATTTCGATTTGTACTACAACAACCTGCTGTAACCAGCGCGGTTGCCGGCATACGTACTCCTGCACAACTGGAAGATGCCCTGAATGCAGTAAATGCTCCCGCGCTGCTGCCGGATGAAATAAAGAAATTACAACAGGCTGTAACAGCAAATACTTACGGACAGCACCGCTAGGCTATCCGCTGCTCTCTGCTTTCATACTGCCTGCATTATATTGTACTCCATCTAAAGCTGTTGTTATGCAAAAACTAAAGGTGGGAATGTTACTGTTCCCAGGGCTAACGATCCTTGATTTTACCGGTCCTTATGATGTATTTGTAAAAGCACCCTGCTTTGAAGTGGTGATTATTGGTGAAACCACTGGTATTATCCAGGCGGAGGGAGGGTTGCTGTTACAACCGCAGGTGGCCCTGGCCGACTGTCCGCAGCTGGATGTTATTTTTGTTCCGGGCGGAGCAGGGATCAATGCTTTGCTCACTAATCATGCGATCTTACAGTTCCTGCGGGATCAGGCGGTAAAGGTAAAGTATATTACTTCAGTTTGTACCGGGGCTTTGGTACTGGCCGCCGCCGGCCTGCTGGATGGATTTAAGGCTACCACACACTGGCGTTCGCTGGAGTTGTTACGGATGTTCGGTGTGGAAACACTGGAAGAAAGAGTAGTGAAAGACAGGAACCGTATTACAGGTGGAGGTGTAACTGCCGGCATTGATTTCGGACTGGTACTGACCGCCCTCATTGGTGGAGATGAAGCGGCTAAAATTGTACAACTGCAATTGGAGTATAACCCGGCCCCGCCGTTCAGGGCAGGCTCCCCTCATACCGCCGGGCTGCCTGTATTGCAGCAGGCAAAAGAACTTACTTCGCATATGCTGGAAACCCGGAAAAAAATTATCCGGCAACTATTGCAGGATCAGGCTCCCTCCGCAGCAGGGCGCTCCTGATGGTTCGCACCTCCCGCAAACTGATCATCCGGTTTTGTTCCGGATCCCATACTTTCAGCCGGAAACAGGCCCGGATATCACGAAAACCAAGACTGGTAGTTGTAACCTGTTGCATTGCCGGGATATTTCGCATTACCTCCGGTAAACGGTAAAAAGGTATGCGCGCGTTCAGGTGGTGAATATGATGATAACCAATATTACCCGTAAACCACTTCATAACAGGATTCATTACCATGTAACTGGACGAAAGCAGTGCAGCCTTATCATAACACCAGTCCTTGTTCACATTGAATGTAACACCCGGGAAATTATGTTGTGCATAAAAAAGATAGGCACCAAGTCCGCAGGCAATGGTAAATGGGATCAATATAAATAACAGCCAGCTTTCCCAACCGAGAAAATAAATTATCCCTGCACTGCCACCAATATGAATGATGAGTGCCAGTAAGGAATCGAGATGTTTACGCGGACTGCTTGCAAAAGACTGTACGCACATGCCTATCATAAACATCGACAGGTAACCGGCTGCAATGGTAAGCGGGTGCCGGCTGAACAGGTATGTTCTTCTTTCCGCCAGTGTAATGGATTCAAATTTTTTACGGGTGATGATGGGGTAGGAGCCAATACTGGCGCTGAACAATTTCGAATTATGCTTGTGGTGGTAATCGTGTGAGCGCTTCCATATGCTGGAAGGGGCGAGCACATAGATCCCGAAAGTGATCATGATCGCTTCCGCCAGCCACGATTTATGCAGGATGGCATGATGCTGATGATCGTGATAAATAACAAACATCCGTACAATCAGTAACCCCGAAAGAATACTGGTCATTATTTTCAATACCAGGTAAGGTAATACCAGGGTGCCTGTTAAAGCCAGTATCAACAGCAGTAGCGTTGATATTGTATAAAGCCAGCTTTTGGCTCTTTCTTCGCGCGCATATGGCTTGGTAGCCAATATCAGTTTTTTACCTTCCAGCATATCGTCGTAGGATGATCTGTATATAGTTGTAGTTATGTAAAGAAATCAAATGGCGGCAGTTCGTTTATGTTTCCATCTTTTGTGCGACCAGAGCCATGTGGCTGGCTGAGAAACAATGTCTTCCTCCAGTTTGCGTGTATGTGCGGCAGTGATAGCTCCGTCTTTTTCCTCTGCCGGGGACGCCGTGAGTAATTCTGCCGAAACGGTGTAATAACCTCTTTTTTCCCGTTGTACGGTTACGTATACCACCGGGTAGTTCATTTTTTGCGCTATTTTTTCAGTACCCTTGAAAACGGGTGTATCCTGGTGGAGGAAGTTGAGCCACTGAGCCGTTTTGGGTTGTGGCGCCTGGTCGGCTATAAATGCAGTGGCATTTACTTCGCCACGGTTTTGTACCATATCACGGAAGGTATCCTGCATGGCGATCAGTTTGGTGCCGAAGCGTGTACGCATGCGGTACATGAGCCCGTTAAAATGTTTATTGGCCAGTGGATGATAAATTACATACAACTGCTGCCGGCACAGGATACTGAACGTATTGCCGGCCCATTCCCAGTTCCCTTTGTGTCCCATCACCAGCACAACGCTCTTTTTCTCCGCTTCAAGGCGGTTAAAAAGCTCCACCGTGGCGGGTGTAAAGCTGCAATGCTTTACCATAGCTGTTTTGCTGATGGTAAGGGTTTTAAAAGTTTCCAGGAAAAGATCGCACAGGTAATGATAAAAATCTTTACATATGCGCCGGATCTCTGCATCGCTCTTTTCCGGGAAAGAGTTCCGCAGGTTCTGAAGAACCACCTTTTTACGGTAGCCCATCACATAATACAATAAAACATATACTGCGTCGGAAACCAGGTAAAGAACACGAAATGGCAGGAGCGATAACGCGTAAATCAGCGGTAACAGCAAGTAGTAGGCAATAGCTGGCAATGTGGCATAGGTTTTTGATACTCCGAAAAGTATTATTGAAAATGTAAATGTATATTTTAAAGAACACTTTTCATAGCATCCGTGAAAAAAACGGCGCATTGGTTCATTTAGTATCTTTATTGTGCAGTGTTGTGTAAACTTTAACAGATCCAGATGAAGACCATAGCCCGATTTGCGAGATATAGCTGCCTGATGGCAGCGATTGGCGGCCTTTCGTATTGCGCCCGTAACCCGTATGCCGCTACCAACAAGGTATACCGGCAGGAAGCTAAATCCTACGCAAAAACGCTGCGACAGCAACCTGGAGCGCTGAATAGCACTGGTACTGAAGCGCCCTCCTGGGTAGGTACGGTGAACTTCAATATGCGTAAGCCCAATCTTGTTATCATACATCATACGGCTCAAAATTCATGTGAACAAACGCTGAAAACGTTTACCCTGCAAAGAACCCAGGTAAGCGCTCACTACGTAATATGCCGCAACGGAGCCATCCATCATATGCTGAACGATTATCTCCGCGCCTGGCACGGAGGCGTTGCCAAATGGGGCAATCTTACAGATATCAATTCATCTTCCATTGGTATAGAGCTGGACAATAACGGAAAAGAACCCTTCGATTCTGCACAGATCCGTAGTCTGCTGGTGCTGCTGGATACCCTGCAGCACCGTTACAATATTCCCGCAGCCAATTTCATTGGTCACGGCGATATTGCCCCTGGCAGGAAAGTGGATCCCAGCGCATGGTTCCCCTGGCAGCAGCTGGCAGATAAAGGCTTTGGACTGTGGTATAAAGACACCAGCGCCACGATAGTGCCCGGATCATTTGATCCGCTGCTTTCACTCAGGATCATCGGTTATGATGTGAAAGACTCATCAGCCGCTATCATGGCCTTTAAGCGCCATTTTATGCCGTACGACAGCCTCCCCGGACTAAATGATGCAGGCAGGAAAATAATGTTCAACCTGCAGCAACAATACCAATGATCTGTTAGGAAGACACCCAACTTTCTTTTTACCCCTATGCAACTCACAGGATTATTTTGTGAAGTGAGATAAATATGCTATTTTAATAATGAGTTAAAGAGAGATACAAACCAAAATCAGCAATCAAAGAGATCGTTCACCCGGACTTGTTATTATACCTATTCTCCATGTTATACTAATCTTTCTTGTTATGAAACATTCCTTTAAATTCCCGTTATTGCTGGCTGCTGCCAGTGCTGCACTCTTATGCTGGCCTCACAAACAGGCTGCCGCCCTGGAAAAGAACTGCTATGCCAATGATTCCTCCTGCCTGGTAAAAACAGATGTCAGCTACGATTTTGCAGATAATATGCACAAAAAAGTAAATGATATCATAGAAGATAAACTTGCCGGCGGTATCGAAGAGAACGGAAAAATTACCTGGGAAAACTCTCCCGATGCCCCTGAATACTACCAGGTAGTGCTGCGTAAAACAAAGGTGACTATTAAGTACAAAGGCACTTTGTGCGAAGACAGGATGATCTGGCAGACTATTGAAGATTGCAAAACCGAGCTGAAAAAATTATTGGAAGCTAAGTAGTTGATTTACTGAAGATGATTTACCGGGAGATATTTTCCCGGTAAATTTTCAAAGGATGATATTGAATGCTTTTGTTGTAGTGCGCCCATAATGCTCTATGCTATCACCTGGAAATATCTAAACCATTGCTGATGTTTTATTAACCACCCTTATCAGCCACAACCAACAAGATCAGCCACCGCCGGGCATTTGCTGCTAAATATTTAGCAATATTTTTCAGCCTATATAGTCTATAAATTTTGTGGATTAGTATTTGTGGCTTACTTTTGCCTCCGATATCACGAACTGATTATACACCAAACGCAAATGCCAAAATCTGAACGGTGTACCATCTCCGCAAAGATCTGAGTCAACTTATAAATCAAGTACAAAGCATGAATTACGTAAAAAGGCTGTTATGCATGCTGCCTGCCTTATTGTGGCTGCAGCAAAGCATCG
>JBCNPS010000437.1:0-6483 GCA_039593235.1 Chitinophaga sp.
GTCATAACCGGTATAGTCGAAGCCACACCACAGGTCAAAGCGGTTGGCATAACCTGCATATTGCTTGGTTACCGCGTCAAAACCGGCGCCTGTTTCAAAGGTGAGCACTACGCTTTTTTCAATGTTGGCATCGTCCATACGGGCAACCCATTTGCTAACATCCAGTTCCGGTTGCCATGCATGAGTATGGATATCAATTACCGGGAAAGCTGCTTTTACTACCGATGTTTCGGATATTTTAAATATCGACTGCGGGCGGTAGTCCTGCAATCTGATATGTTCCGGAGATGACGGAACATTTCCTAATGGCTTTGGTTTTACTTTGTCGAGATCCATAATCATCTGTTTTAAAATGTCATTTATTTCTTCAGCAGTAGTACGAGTGCATCGTTGGCATTGATATGATATTTCCCGCCGGATGGCGGATCACCATAAAATACTTTATGGATCTTCCATCCGTTATCCAGCGCCAGTGGCGCGTTTACAGCAGCGGCGCTGTAGTTGATCCCCACGGCAATCATTTCACCGGCCGGCAGCTCATGCATCGTAAATGCTACTGATGGGTCATGGCTGCTGATCACGTTTTTGATACCGGCGCTTTCTTTCAGCGTTTCATAGATCTTCCAATAAGGAATACCATTTTCAAAAACGCCAGGTGTATTGGCCAGGTTATTCTCCAGCGGTACGGTAAGAAAATAGATCCGGCCTTTACCGTATTCATTAACGGTGAATACCGGGTTGCTGTCATTCTCCACGGCGAGCACTTTAGCTGTCACGGATTTTACCCGGAACTTACTGCCGGCAGCCGTTTCAAAGCGGAAAGCTGTATCTGCCAGGAAATTAAAGGCAGCATTCTCCCGGCGTGATTCCCGGGTAATAATATCTATACCTGTTGGTTCGGTGAACGGTGATAAAAACCCTTCGTTACAGGAAACATATAAGGTAGCGCCTTCTTTTACTTTTTCCAATAAGGTAAGCCATGCAGTGCGACTAAGCGGCGTGATACCATTAATTGCAGGCAGTATATATAACGCAGCCGGTGTAAGCGGCTGGGAAGCATACCTGAAAGAGAGCTCCAGTCCCGCCTGTTTGGCGAGGATATAGCTACTGTAAGCTACGCCCCACTGGTCCTGCCCGTCGGTGAGAATACATACCGCGTTTGTTTTACGTACAGGCAGTACCGTTAGTGGCAGCTGTTGAAGGAAAGCGCCAAATTTTTTCAGTTCATTGAACACGGGTTTTGGGGTGCGGTCAGGGCGGATGAGGCCCAGGTTGCGTTCTACAGCCTGCCATTCATAGGGAGGGAAATCAAGGTGCGACTGGTCATACGCGCACCACCACATAAAGCCGTGGCAGTTGTTGGCCCAGAGGCTGAACAGGGCTGTGCGTGCAAAGGCGGCGGTTACTTCTTCATTGGCTTCCATAGGGCCCATCATGCCTATTTCTTCCGCCATGCAGGGCTTATTGCCAACATCTGCATACAGCCTGCTTTCCGCAACGCTGTGCATACAGGTACGGATATTATTTTTGGCGTCCATACCGGCATGTGGCGTCCACATGGGGTAAGGATGCGTGGTGAGGATATCTGTAAGTTCCGCCTGGTCGGCGATGCGCCAGGGATTGTTACCTTCCATGCCGAGGCCATGCATACCGGAAACCACCGGCCTTGAAGGATCTGCTGTGCGAATGGCATTAGCAATGGCTGCGGTCCACAGGTAAGCGGCTTCCCTTGAAGGCAATTCTTCCATCACGTTGCATTCATTGCCAAGATCCCATGCTGCAATGGCAGGATGGTTTTTCATGGCCTGAACAAATGCCGTTACATATTTTATCTGCCACATAATGGCAGTGGGGTCTGATAACAGGTGTTTACCTTCCAGTGCTGGTGGTACCAGCATACGGCCGCTCATCCAGCCGGTGACAAGGCCGGCCACTAATTGTATATGATGACGTTGGGCCATATCCGCCAGGTCCCTGAAATGATGGAGCATGGCAGTATCCAGTCCGGAGGCGCCCGGGCCAGTGGCAGGCAGGGGCTGATCTTTTAACCGGATCTCCGCCGGTTGCCCGTTGCCGCCATAGTATTGGGTGATGGGCTGAAAATCAGGCCAGACGGGGAATACCCGGATGATCCGGATATTCCCTGCTGACAACTGTTGCAGATCGGCTTCTACTATTTCAGGGCGCCAGTTACGCCACATATGTATACCTGCATGGGAAGCCCAGTAGTTACATCCCACTACAAAGGCGCCCGGTGCGGTAAGCGATGCGGCGGACTGCGCGAAGAGCATTTTCATCATCAGCAGCAGTAAGCTGCTTATCAGTACGATCTGTTTTTTCATATATCCGTTAAGGTAGTGTCACGTATTTTACCTGGTATGGATTCAGGTTTACGGCCAGTGTGTTATTGATCTTTGTTTTTTGTAAGGCAGCTGTTTTGTTGATCAGCATTATTTTTGTTTGCGATGCCATTACCATTACGCTGGTAGCGGATACCGTGGTGGTATATAGTTTGGTACCTGCAGGGAAATAAGTGTTAAAGTCTTTGTACAGGTAATAATTATTAAACGGTTTTCCTCCATTGGGCACCAGGGTACTGCTGAAGAAGTTGCTCACGTTTCCTTCTCCTTCCTGTTGCTCGGGCGACCAGCGCAGCGACACGGCATCTCCGCCCAGGGCGTGGTATACCAGCATGCATCCGAGGGCGGCGGGTTGTTTGGTGGTATCGGTATTTAATCCTACATAATCTTCCGACCACCAAACCGGCAGGTTGGTTTGGGCATGGATCCAGGTGCTTATGTCTTTGAATTTTTTGGTACATGCAATAACATCTGTTGCATCCTGGTCGTTGCCATCAACCCCACCGTCGATGCAAAGGAAATCAGCGCCATGCTTGTGTTGCAGCCAATAGGTCACCACATCGAGGCAGCGCTGATCCAGCGTACCATAGGTAGCGGGGTCTGAAATACCGCTGCTGGCGCCGGATGGCGGGTTTTGCCAGGAATCTATACCGATGTACGGACCGCCTATGATGGCATCAGGACGTACATTTTTAACTGAATCGTATACCAGGTTGTAAAGGCGGGTATAACGTTCATAGTCCCAGCGGTTATGGCCCGGCAAGGTATCCCACATGTCTTTCAGTTCATTCCACACCTGGAAATATTTCACGGAGGTATAGCGTTTTGCTACTTCCGCGCAAAGGTGTGCAAAGTCTTTTTCATGTGAGAACAGCGGCGCCCATTCTATCTTATCCCAATCGGTATCGTCATCGTACTTCCCTGCATACCAGGTGGTGTCGGTCATCCAGGTGGGGGCCGTAGCAAAAGTGATCACCGGGGTGGATTGCATGGTAGTGGTCATCAGGCTAACGCGGTCGTCCAGGGAGGTCCATTCGAAAACGCCGGGGCGGGGGTTGGGATTATCCGCGCCAAAACCGAAGATGTGCTGGTTATGATACACCACGGCGCCTTTCAGCAGATTGGTGCCCCGGGTAATGGAGGGACCATCGCCCCAGGAGTCCAGCGTGTTCTTCATATAGGTCACTCCCAGTTTGAGTGAGGTGGTCATCAGCTGCGTGGTCTTATCTACCGTAATTCTTACGGTATCCGCCAGCAATCCGTTTTTTGTAAGGGCTTCATCTTTAGTGAGTAACTTCGGATCTGTTTTACATGATCCTACAAGGGCCATCATAGCCGGGGCGATGAGGAATGTTTTCCATGTTAGCGTGGTCATTATGTGAGGTTTTTTCAGTGCTTTTTATTTTTTTCCGGCACTGCAGGTGAACAATAAATAAAAATCAATACTCCGTATAGCCGCGGGCGTTATATAGGCCCGGACCGGTATATTCCGAATCATATTTATTTTACTCCGACAGGATGAAGATCGCCACCGCCGCCAGCACCAAACCTGCTGTCAGCACTGCATCCGGCACTACGCCATAGATAATGAGGGAAAGAATAACGGTAATTACAGACGATAAACTGGTTAATGGAATCACAATAATGGCCTTACCGTAACGCAGCGCATACACCAATGTAAGCGCACCGATGGCATTCAGCAGGTGTATGGGAACAGTGAGCCCGAACCCGCTCCATCCCCAGTTGATGTGGCGGGAAAAATCTGTCATACCAATAGCTCCCGGCACCAGCAATACAGACGATACTGCCATATAGAAAAAGATACTTTCCGCCTGCATGCCGTTATTGGCAAACTTCATCACGAAGCCCTGGGTGGCCCACATCACAAATACCAGCATTGCCATGAGCAGCCAGGTATATCCCTGCACCTGTTTATTTTGTCCCGGCTGGAAAGCCAGGAAAAATGCCGCCAGCAGCGCCACGCCTATTCCAAACCACTGCCTGTGGGAACAGTTCTCCCGCAGGAACACCACCGATAGCAGGATGGTGAGCAGCGGGAACAGGGCAATGAGTGGAAATAAAATATATGCCGGCCCTATCCTTAATGCCTGGAACAGGATGAGTTGTCCTCCTGCGCCAAGCAGCCCCACCATAGCTCCCTGGAAGATCTGCCGGGGGCTGTAATCCAGTTTCCAGTTGATGATCTTCAGTGCTACAATAGCGCAGGGCAGCATCGTTATAGCCCATACCACGTATCCCAATGTTGCAGGGAAACCGGCTTTCTCCGGTATTTCAATAAAAGCCCCCCATACTCCTACAAATACAATATTGATTGCGGTATATAAAAGCCAAAGCCGGGATTTGTGCATAGTGGAATATTTATCGTTTCAAGGTCGCCCGACCTTCGAAACCTTGTTTTTCATTTTAAAACAAAGTAAATATAAGTTTTTTAAATAGAAAACAAGTAATAAATATTTTTTTACAAAGATTTTGAAGAATAATAACAAAGGAAACGAAGGATATCTATATAAAAAAGACAAAAGCAGCAAAACAGCCGGGTGGATCAACTCTTCGCTGCTTTGCTGCTTCCGGCACTGCGCGGGCAGATGGAATCAGGCTTTCATCATTTTCACATTAATGGCGGGGACTTAATCATAAACAGGCATCAGGCTATGATCACTTTTACATCCAGGTCTTCCAGCCGTTTTTTATCTTCAGCAGTGATGCCTGCATCTGTAACCACTGTATTTATCTTGTTAACCGGGCAGATAAATGCCAGGCTTTTTTTATTGAACTTACTGGAATCTGCCAGCACGATCACTTCATTGGCTATTTCTATCATGATCTCGTTGAGGTGGGCTTCTTCCATATTAGGAGTATAAATACCATTACGTGTATCAAAGCCGTCGACTCCCAGGAAAACCTTATCCACATGGAAACTCCGCAGGTTCTTTTCTGCCAGCGGGCCTACGAGCGACATGGAATTTTGCCGCAGGTAACCACCCGGGATGATCACATTTATATTGGGGTAGCCGGACAGCATGTTCACAATGTTCATGGCATTGGTGATCACGTTCAGGCTTTTGAAAGATTGCATATGTTTCACCATTTCCGCGGTAGTAGTACCTGAATCGATGATCATGGTATCGTTTTCATTGATAAGGGCAGCCGCGCTTTTGCCGATAGCTACTTTTTCTACATAATGGATCTTATTCTTTTCACTGATCCGCTGGTCCACGCCCACATTGTTCTCCAGCTTAATAGCCCCGCCCCTGGCGCGTAACAGCATATTCTTCTGTTCCAGCTGATCCAGGTCGTTCCGGATGGTCACCTCGCTCACATTGAACTCTTTGCTGAGCTCACTGATAATCACCTGCCCGTTCTTATACAACTTCTGCAGTATTTCTTTCCTCCGGTTTACTGTTGATCCGTTTTGGCTCTCTTCCATTTGCAGTTATTTATTTTGAGATATTACTATTATAAGCCAGCTAAGTTATAAATTATTATGCAATCTCTTTCAAAAGAAATTTAAAACAAGACAACCGAAAAAATAAAAAGGTTTTGAAAGTAATTTAGCTTTTGATATATTTGTATTGTATTACTCACTTATATCTTAACTATGCAATCAGTACTTGAACTGGAACCTTCGGCATTGCAAGAACAGGGAGCATTCCATACCGCCCGGGAAATTGTACAACAGCCTTACATATGGGAGAAGATCATGAATGGCCTCACGGCCGATACGACGCCACTGCTGGCGTTCCTGGAAGAGGCCTATCATACGGCGGATAACATTATCCTTACCGGCGCCGGCACCAGCGCCTTTATCGGTCTTTCGCTCACCGGCAGTTTTTTCCGGCATACGGGCCTGATCACAAGGGCGATTCCCACTACCGACCTGGTAGCGCACCCGCACGATTATTTCCATGCTGATAAGATACCGCTGATCATCTCTTTTGCACGTTCCGGCAACAGCCCTGAAAGCTGTGCTGCACTGGAGCTGGCGGATAATATTTCCCGGCACTGCTATCACCTGGTGATTACCTGTAACCATAACGGGCAACTGGCCGGCTGGCAAAGTAAACATCCGCAACACACTATACTGCTACCGCCGGAATGCAAC
>JBCNPS010000438.1:0-6561 GCA_039593235.1 Chitinophaga sp.
GCACGGGCCGGTGGTCCGATGCTACGGTTTCTTCAATGATCCGCGCACCGGTAACCGTCCACCGGTGTTTGGGCGCAAGCATGATATAATCCAGTTTTATCCTTGGTGAATCGGAAGGAAATGTAGACCCCATCTGGCTGGTGGCATCCATAAATACTTCTCTCAGGATATCGGCTTCCTTTGATTCAGGCACCGCGTTGAAGTCGCCGGCAATGATCACGGGAGTGGCCGAAGCCCTGAAATAATCGGCCAGTTTATTTGCCTGTGCAATGCGGTCGCCGTCCTTTCTACCTGCATCCAGGTGCGTGGTCACAAACTGCAGGGAGCTGTCGCCCGGCAGTTTTACGGTAACGATGCCTGCTGCCCTGGGCTCTTTTCCTTTCGAGGAAGGTAATAACAGGGTGGTGTTGCTGCTGATGGGAAAACGGGAAAGGATACCGGTGCCATAGCCGCCACCATCGAAATCCATTGCCTTGGCAAAATAGGTGTACATACCGGTGATGGAAGCCAGTTCCTTGAGTTGATCCGACTGGCGGGTGCGACCGGTAACGCTGTCTACTTCCTGCAATGCCACCAGGTCGGGATTGGTAGCCAGTATTACATTGGCAATTCCCTGGAGGTCCAGTACCTGTTTCATGTTCTCCCCGTGGTGAATGTTGTAGGTGAGCACTTTTACTTTCTGCGTTTGTGCAAAGAGGGCGCTACCCGCCACACATACCATCGTAATAAGCAGCATTTTTTTCATATCAATATCATTTGAACGCTTCCATTACTGGTCTTCCGGTCCACACCTGCGGTGTTTTCAACCCAAAGATCCAGGCAAGAGTAGCAGCGGTATCGTAGGTAACCACGCTGCTTTTGATCTCTTTGTTTTTTGCCACACCCGGGCCACGGATGATCCAGGGAATCTGCATTTCTTCCATTGTTTTGCCGCCATGACCTTTCTTGATACCGCCATGATCGGCTGTGAGCAGGATAATGGTATTATCCCACATCCCTGCATCTTTCACTGCCTGCAGAATTTTCCCCAGCAACACATCATTCTTTGCTACCTGGTCGAAGTAAGGTTGTATATTATGACCAATATTGTGCCCGGTTCCATCGGGTTCATCAAAATGGATGAACAGGAAGTCCGGTTTCTTCTCTTTGATATAGGCTACAGATGCTGCAGTGGCCAGGCTGTCGTTGTCGTGCGTGCCCAGGTCCTTGTTAACCGCCGCCTTTGGAAACAGGTAACCGATACCGTCCCAGCTATAAATAACGCCTACCTCTGCCTTTGGCTTTTGCTCGCGCAGCAGCGTGTAAATAGAAGGAAACATACCGTACTGGTCCAGTACGCGGGAAGGCAGTTCCGGTTTACGGCTGTCCCATTCTGTATAACCATGTATTTCAGGCCCTGCGCCCATCACCATGGAGGCCCAGTTAACCGCACTTGAGGAAGGCAACACACTACGGGCCTGTAAAGTCCATGCACCGTCCTGCATCATTTGTTTCATGTTGGGGTTGTCCACTTTCGGGAAACAGTAAGCGCCGAAGCCATCCATGCCTATCAGGATAACATGCTTTACCCCTTTGACCTGTGCCTGCGCGAAGAATCCGCCAAGCAACAAGCCTGTTGCAATGATCAATTTTTTCATTTCGTTGTTCACTTTTGGGGCCGGTATGTGCCGGCCGCTATTATTAATAATGGGTTTTCAATAAAGTTTTCAGCTAAACATCGACGGCTAAGATAATAATGTTTTCTCGCCTATTTCACGGATTAATGTCACTTCTTTTTTCTGCGTGGCGGAGATGCCATATTCAGGAACGCCGGGAATACCGCCCATGCTCACATTAGGGTTGCGGTAAATCATACCGCTTTCTTCATAGGCTTTTGCGGAAGTATGATATTCCGTAACGCCGGTGGCGGTGATCAGTTGTGCAATATTAGCGGCCCGCACACCGGAACCGGCCATTATAGCAATACGGTCGTTCGCTCTTTCAACCAGCTCTTTCAGCAGCACAGCGCCTTCCAGGGCAGTATTGCGTGCGCCGGAAGTAAGGATCCGCTCACAGCCAATGGAAATAATATCTTCCAGCGCTTCAAACGGGTTGTCCGTCATGTCGAATGCACGGTGAAAAGTAACGCCCATTGGCCATGCCAGGTCGACCAGTATTTTGCATCTTTTTTTATCCACCCGTCCATCGGGTGTAAGGATGCCAATCACCACACCATTGCAGCCCAGCTGTTTGCTCAGTTCAATATCACGTTTCATTACTTCAAACTCCAGGTCGGAATAGAGAAAATCGCCGCCGCGCGGACGGATAATAGGGTAGAGGTCTATTTTTACTTTTTCCCTTGCCAGCGCAATGGTGCCATAGCTGGGCGTGGTGCCGCCTTCCAGCAGGTTGTCGCAAAGTTCTATCCGGTTTGCGCCGCCTTCTTCCGCAGCAATGCAGGACGCTACGGAACCTGCGCATATTTCGAGGGTGAACGACATAAAAACAACTTTAAAGATAAGATGCAGGTACAGGGATCAGCAGTGTGCCGCTGATCCCTGCCTGTCAGAAATAATGTTTCCCGTCAATCAGCACATTGCTGGTATCACTGGTGCATACGGCATAGCTAAAGCCTTTCTGGAGGCAGTAAGCGCCATGCTCGCCTTTTTTATTGAGGGCCAGGAAACCCACCTGGATTTCTTTTGCTTTAGAGGGACTTCTTTTCACGATACGGTCTACCGCTTCTTTACAGGCTTTTTCAGGCGGATAGCCCTGGCGCATCAGTTCTACTACGAGGTGACTGCCTACTATTTTGATCACTTCTTCTCCTACACCGGTGCTGGTAGCAGCGCCTATTTCATTATCCACATACAATCCTGCGCCGATGATGGGCGAATCGCCCACGCGGCCATGGAGTTTGAAAGCCATACCGCTGGTAGTGCAGGCGCCGGACAGGTTGCCGGCGGCATCCATGGCTACCATGCCTATGGTATCGTGGTTATACACATTCCCGGGCAGCATCAGCGGATTAAAAGCAGTGGCGCCGTTGGTGGGTGTGTACGATTTGTTTTCTATGTTGATGACCGGTTTGTATTCTGATGTTTTCAGCCACTCTTTCCATGCTTTTTCAGACTCCGGTGTCAGCAGGTTTTCTTTCTGGAAGCCGTTGGCCAGTGCAAACTGCAATGCGCCGTCGCCAACCAGCATCACATGCGGCGTTTTCTCCATTACCGCGCGGGCTACGGAAATAGCGTGGGTAACATGTTCCAGCGCGCCTACGGAGCCACAGTTGCCATGTTCATCCATGATGCAGGCATCGAGGGTAACACGGCCATCGCGGTCCGGGAAACCGGAGAAACCTACTGTATGATTATTGGGATCTGCTTCCGGTATCTTCACGCCTGCTTCCACTGCATCCAGTGCGCGGCCGCCCTGCTTCAGCACTTCCCAGGCGGCTGCATTGGCCGCACGGCCAAAGTCCCAGGTAGATACCACAATGGGCTTCCCTTTCACCGGGCCGCGCTTCCCCTGCGAACGTGCAGGCGTTCCCGTTACTCCATCCAAAGAGAAAACAGCGGCGCTGAGGGCCGCTGTTTTCAGGAATGATCTTCTATTACTCATATAAAGCATTTTATACTTTTCTGCTTTTGGCTGAAAGCTAATCTTTCATTTCCCATGCCAGTGCACTGGCGCCCAGGATAGCTGCATCGCTTTCTTTCAGTTCAGAGAACAGCAATTTAACCTTATTCTGGAATATGGGCAGCAGGTTCTTTTCCATATGTTCCCGCACCGGTTTCATAATGAGGTCGCCGGCTTTGGTAAGACCGCCGAACAGCACTATAGCTTCAGGGCTGGAGAACATCACGAAATTGGCGAGCGCTTCACCGAGTATCTTACCGGTGAACTCATATACTTCCATGGCCAGCGGATCGCCTTTCATGGCAGCTTCGTAGATGAGCTTGGAATTGATCTCTTCATTGGTATGTTCCCGCATCATGCTCGGGGTATCCGGGCGGTTGGCCAGGAACTCAATGGCGGTGTTGGTAACGCCGGTGGCGGAAGCATAAGCTTCCAGCGAACCATGCGCGCCGGTGCCGGCATGCAGCCTGCCACCGGGGATCACAATGCAGTGTCCCAGTTCACCGGCAAAGCCGTCGTGACCATAGATCAGCTGCCCGTTGGCCACAATACCGCTTCCCACGCCTGTGCCCAGGGTGATCACGATAAAGTCTTTCATGCCCCTGGCAGCGCCGTAGATCAGCTCGCCCAGTGCCGCCGCGTTGGCGTCGTTGGTGAGTACGGTAGGTAAACCGAATTTCTGTTCCAGCAAACTGGCTAACGGCACTACGCCTTTCCAGCGCAGGTTTGGCGCATATTCTATGTTGCCGGTATAGTAGTTCCCGTTGGGAGCGCCTACACCAATGCCTTTCATATTTTCAATGCCGCCTGCTTCGTTAATAAGAATAGACAGGTGTCCGTGTAATTCATCCAGGAAGCCATTTACATTTTCATGCTGATTGGTCAGCATCCGACCATCACCAATAATATTACCCCTGCGATCTACAATACCGAATTTGGTGTTAGTACCCCCGATATCAATGCCCACCGCTAACTGCTGACTCATAATCAATTCCTTGAGATTTTAAAATGGTTTTAACTCTAAATGCGAAGAACGCGAGATAAGCAAAGCACAGCGCCGGAATTACGTAAGAGGCGTGGATACCAATGCTTGAAATGTCTGCCAAACCGCCCTGTACAGGAGGAATGAGGGAACCGCCGAGGATCATCATTACCAGGAATGCTGAACCCTGACCGGTGTATTTGCCCAGGCCGGCAATAGATAATGCGAAGATACTTGGCCACATCACAGAGCAGAATAATCCGCCGCTGATAAAGGCAAATGTAGCCAGCTGCCCGGTAGTGAATAAACCGATCAGTACAGAGCCAACACCCAGTAACCCAAAGATGGTGAGGGTTTTGGCAGGTTTGTCCTGGCCGGCAAAGAAACCTATGATCTGCACCACTATGCAGATGGCATATGGATATAAAACACTGATATCATTGCCTTTGATACTGTTGGCGCCGAGAATAACGCCATAAGCTACAAACGGAACAATAACACAGAGAATATTACGGGTTGTTTTGGAAACGTTGAACACGCTGATGGCGCCGGTCCAGCGGCCAATCATCATACTACCCCAGAACAGCGATACGTAAGGATCCAGTTCTGATTCCGCCAAACCTTTCACCGTGAGGAAACTAGGATGTTTCAGCAAGGCGCCGAGGTTACTGGCAATGGATACTTCCACCCCTACATAAATAAAGATGGCCAGCATACCCAATATCAGCTGCGGGTATTTCATGGCGCCCCATCCTTCGCTGTTATTGGCGGACGACATTTTGGTATAGAAGAGGATACCAATAATACCCACAATACCTGCAATGAACATAGGCAATTCTAATTTCAGAAAAAGTCCAAGCAGGATCAGGATAAACATCAGCGTGATACCCAGTAATGACCTGGTAGCTTTGGGAGATGATTCAAAACCTTCGGTATCCTGGCTTTCCGGCATCTTCACAAAAGCAAAAATAGCAGCAGCTATCAGGAACAGGGCAATGAGCAGGAAATATAAAGTGTTGATCTTACTGATATCGGTGCTTACTTCGCCGCCTTTGATATTACCAAACAACAACATGCTCACGATGATGGGTCCGATGGTAGTACCAAAGGAGTTGATACCACCTGCCAGGTTCAAACGGTGCGTACCTTTCGCAGGATCTCCCAGTAAAATAGCAAATGGATTGGCAGCGGTTTGCTGCAGTGAAAATCCTAAGGCTACTATAAATAAGGCCATCAGGATAAGGGCAAAATATCCGAACGTAACGGTTTGTTTAAACTCTGTATCCAGCGCTGTCACTACTTTTTCCACGTTGGCTTTGGAGAAGGTGGCAACATACTGGTGATGCTCTTCATCTTTTGTAAAAGCCCCGGAAACTGCAGCAAGTAACTGGGTATTGGTAGTATATTTTTCAGCAGATTCGTTGTTGCTGATCAGGAGCGCATAAGTGTCAGACTCCTTCTCACGGCGGATCTTCACCTGCCTGTCGGAAGTCTGCAACTGTTGTTCTACCTGGAAACTATTGATGTCGCTCACGGTTTCTTTAATCGGAACAATCTTTTCCTTATTCACACATGGGATCATGATGGCCGAACCCAGCACGGAAATCAGCAGTCCGTATATGATACCCTTTTTGTACCCGATCTTGTTGAGGATATCCACCTTTCTTGCTGTGGAAGCCAGGTACAGGATCAGGGAACCTATGAAATAGGCGCTGTAAAAAGAGAAGTCGATAAGCTGTGACTCCAGTTGGGTAAGGTTAAAGTGAGATTTGCAAAAAGGGATAAAGATACTGTTGGACGCAGCCAGGAATCCCCAGAAAAAGAAAACCAGAATAAGCACAAAGAACGAAGGATGGGTGCTTTGTGCGCTTTGTTTTGATTGCTGAATCATAAACGTGTTAAGTTACGGTGAAATTTTGCCGGTTAAATGTATAATTATTTTTTTAAAATTTTTTAAAAAG
>JBCNPS010000439.1:0-6554 GCA_039593235.1 Chitinophaga sp.
GGACGCTGTTTCTCGACGAGATCGGCGACATGCCGCTGGATGTGCAGGAGTCGAGATCAATGTAAATACTACCGTCTTTTCCACGGAATGTTTTACAGGAGTCCGCGAAAAAGTCGACTACCTGTTTGGCTTTGGCAAGATCCAGTTTCGTTTGCATACTGCCCCAGCTGTTCCAGCCTAAAGGCTTTGCGCGGGTCCATTCAAAAATATAACGGGGTTCCGCCAGGCGGTTGGCGCTGCCATATTGTTCTATGCCTTTCCGCCAGTTGGCGGTGGGTAATACAAATATCTTCGGGGAACTGCACAGGGTATCGCCCTGTGTAACAAATCCATGGGGTATTTTATCGCGGGTTATAAGACTGTCCGTCCACCCGGCTACCACGGAAACGTGTGTGTTTTCCACCTTTACGCCTGTTTTCCAATCGTTGTGTTCTACCGATCCCAGTATAAGCCCTGCATTGGTGGTACTGTCGTACAAGGCGGTTACTTCCGAGCTGGTAAATGCAGGGCCCTGCTGATCGGCCACCCGGTATCTGATCCAGGCATCATTATCGAATGGCGCTACTACGCCGCTGGTATAGTGCGCAGCTTCCCCTGTTAAAGGGCTCATAGCGCGGGAGCGCGCTCCTTTTCCCTGCAGGGATACCGAAGTATAAAAGCCTTCTTTTCCGTTATATACATAAAATACCTGTTGTTTTTTTATGCCGTTACCGGCAGATGTGATCACATACCGGGTTCCATCTTTTATACGGGAACTGGCAAATGTGCGAAGTGCCGGAAGGGTATCCGGCATGCCGGCATCTTCATAAAAAGCAAACGCATTACGGATCACCTCTTTTTTCCCGGCCCATACCGTATAGGTGCCTTTATGTAAATCGTAAGCAATACGATTGTTTTTCCCGAAGGGAATATTTTTCACATGCCCCGCCTGTTGGGCGTGCAGTGGTGTTAACAGGCAAAGCATTCCTGTAACAGGTAAAAGGTTCCTGAACCAGATCAGTGCATTATTCATTTTGCAAGTCCTAGTGGTGAAAAGATGATAAATAACAATACCATTAGTATCAGTAAGGCGGCGCTGTACCAGTGCCGGTGCTTCCATGGCTCCACAGATACTACCGGGATCACGGCGGGCTGATAAGGTACAGCCATTGGTTTTATTTTGCCGATGATCAGCATCAGCAGTGCGGTTACTACAAATGTGATGGCCAGCAGGTGCAGGTAATGAATACCTGTATCAAATACCCATTGCAGTAAAACATTCATGGCCAGGAAAAATACCAGTCCGGCTTTAGCCGCTACCGGCGGCACATACCGGGTGGCCATGCCTACCACCATGATGGTAAAAATAGGGATACTGAAAAATCCTGCCAGCATCTGTATATAATTATAAAAACCGCCTTTGAACAACATGATAAAAGGCGCTATGATAATACCCGACAGCAATACCAATACCTGGAACAGGCGGGTGCGGTTGATTAATTCCTTATCGGACACTCCGCCCTTACGGGCTGTCATAAAGGGTTTATACAGGTTCATGGTGAACAGGGTGCCTACGCTGTTCAGTCCTGCATTAAAGGTGCTGAGCGCCGCCCCAAAAACGATGGCGGCAATTAAACCGGTGTATACGGGCGGCAGTACATCGGCGGCCATCCTTGGGAATATTTCCGCCGTTGCCTGCGGATGCAGGTACAAATGCACTGCGATCAGGCCGGGAATATTAAGCATAAGCGGCGATAACAGCTTACACAAGCATGCCAGTGCAATGCCCTTCTGGCTTTGTTCCAGGTTCACTGAACCCAGCGCCTGCTGCACAATGAACTGCTCCATGCCCCAGTAGTAAATATTCACCAGCAGCATACCGGTAAAAATAGTGCTGAATGGTACTGCATCCTGCGCTGATCCGATGGCATTCAAATGATCCGTATGACTTCCCAATACCGTAAGCAATCCCGTTTCCGCATCGCCATGCCCCAGGTATTTAAACCCAAAGTAAGGCAGCAGCAGTCCGCCTATGATCATGCCGGCGCCCAACAGTGTATCGGAAATGCTGATCACTTTTAAGCCGCCCAGCACGTTGTAAAAAAAGCCGGTGATGCCTATGAGGCAGGCCAGCATCCAGATGGTAGACCAGTAGCTGAGATGCAGCAGTTCGTTCAGGTGAAAAATGCCGTTGAACGCCACTGCTCCGCCGTACAACACGGCCGGGATCAGGTTTACCAGGTAACTGAGCAGGAAAATAACAGATACAATTTTCTTGGTGCCGCTGTCATATCTTACTTCCAGGAAATCGGGCGTGGTAACGGCCCCTATCCGGAGATAAATGGGCATTAAAAATTCGCTCACCAGCAACATGGCAAATACCGAAGTAACGCCCCACGACATAATAGACATGTTGTTGATAAAAACGGATTCGTTTTCACCAATGAACTGGTTGGCGCTGATGTTTGTCATAATGAGCGCACCGCCTATTACCAGCCAGTTTAAGCTGCGGCTGCCGAGAAATACGTCGGCCGCAGTTTTTAACTGGTGCCTTCTTGTAATGTACCACGACAATACCGTCATGAGCACTACAAAAAAAGCAAAGCTTATAATAGTAGAAAGAGGCATTAATAATTACAGTTACAAAGATTTTCTTCTTATCAGCACAGTAGGTAATGTTTCCTGGATCTTTTCCCTGCTCAGCACAAAAGCGGCTGCCTTTTCCGCCATCAGTTTAAAGTCGGTGGAATAAGTAGTGATGCCGTTACAGATAATTTCTTTCACTACATCATCATTATGGGATAAAATACCTACATCCTTGCCCAGCGTCAGTTTCTTTTCGACGCAATCTTTCAGGATGGCCCACAGTTCCGTATTGTTGATGGTATAATATACTTTTCCTTTGGCAACGGTACCGGGTTCATATTCCGTTTTAATCACCCCGTTGATCTTATGATCTTTTATAAAACGTTTGAATGCTTTCAGTATTTCTATGGGCGTATCGGTAGATGGCCGGTAGTAAAAGATCATTTCATCGAACTTCCGTATGGTGTTTGCCAGTGCGGAAAAGGCCCTGTAGGAAGATTCCCCGAACTCCTGTACAATGTAGGAGCAGTCTGTTTGCAACGGTTCGTAGCGGTCAATCATCAGGAACTTATCCATTGGCAGGCCTTTCAGGATCTCCGCAGTTCTGGGATGCGGGATAGGCGCTACCACATACATCCCGTAGCGGCCTTTTACAGAAGCAATGATGCTTTCAAATACCTCGATGTTATTATGATGAAAGAATACATCCAGCTGGATATTTGCGCCAATATCAGCCCGGAAAGTTTTATAGAATGTTTCCTGGAAAGTGTCGAATGCAAACAGCAGCAGCGCTACTTTCAGCTGTTGCCCGGTATCGCCGCTGCTTACAAAAAACCCTTTCCTGTTCTGCGAGGCTACAATGCCCCTTTCCACCAGTTCCTTATAGCCTTTAGCAATAGTTTCCCTTGCAAATCCAAGTTCCCCGATCAGGTTATTGACAGAAGGCAGGGAATCGCCTCTCGATAACAGTTTCGAGTTAATGGCATTAATAATTCCCTGAACAAACTGTTCGTGTTTGGAGAGGCCTGGAATGCCATCCAGTTCATGTATCTGTTCGTATACGTCCTGCATGTAAGGAAAAATTGACTGTACTATACTATCCTACTAAGCTATTGTGTTTTTTCCATACCTGCAACTGCCTGTGAATAATGTATCTCAGGGAGCGACTGTAATTTCTTCGCGGCCCATTCCGGCGTGATATCACGCTGGGGGCTTGCCAGCAGCTCATAGCCTACCATAAATTTCTTTACGGTGGCGGAGCGCAGCAATGGCGGGTAAAAATGCATATGCCAGTGCCATTCAGGATGATCGCCGGAATTTACGGGCGCCTGGTGCATACCGGCGGAGTAAGGGAAAGAGGTTTCAAAAAGATTATCATACTTGATGGTCAGTCTTTTTAAAATATCAGCCAGCGCATTTTTCTCCGCTTCATCAAACTGCAGCAGGTTGGTTACATGCCGTTTGCTGATGATCATGGTTTCAAAGGGCCATACCGCCCAGAAGGGCACCAGTGCTATAAAGTGCTCATTTTCGCAAACGATCCTTTCCTGTTTTTGCTGCTCCAGGGCAACATAGCTTTGCAACAGGCTTTTACCGGTAGCTTCGTAATATTTTTTCTGGTGAGATGTTTCCTTGATCAGTTCCGCCGGTAAATCGCTCGTAGCCCAGATCTGCCCATGTGGATGGGGGTTACTGCAGCCCATGATATCGCCTTTGTTCTCAAAGATCTGGATATACTTTATGTCTTTGTCTGCAGATAGCTGCCGGTATTCATGCTGCCACAACGTAATCACTTTCCGGATGTCTTCCACTTCCAGCAGCGGCAGCGTAAGATCATGCCTGGGAGAGAAACAGATCACGCGGCAAGTACCTTTCACCCCGCGTGCATGGAGCAAATCGTCGATAATATCGGCACCGGCGGGTGTATCTGCCATCAGTGCGCCAAAGTCGTTGGTAAAGGCATACGGTTCGGTGTAAGCCGGGTTCAGATCCCCGCCCATCCTGCTGTTGCCCGGGCACAAATAACATGCGGCATCATATTCCGGCAGCGGGTCTTTATTTACTTTTTCTACTTTACCCTGCCACGGTCTTTTTGTGCGATGTGGCGATACCAATACCCATTCACCTGTAAGGATATTCAAACGCTGGTGTGGATGTTCTTCTAACTGGAAATTATTCATAGCTTATGATTAGGATACTTCGCTGATCCGGATCACCACACTGGTTCTTTTAACATCCAGTTGCGGATTAAACCCGATGTTCATTAAAAATTCGCCGGTAAATGTGGTGTTTCCCTGTATGGTTGAAGCCTCTCCGGGATATACATTGATTTCTTCCAGGCGGTATTTCTTTGTGGGGTCCAGGCCTTTTAACCGGATAGGGAATTTGCTGCCTTCTCCATAACGGTAATTAACCAGGTAGTTGAACAGTACGCCGGAAGATTTCTTTTCATTCACATACATTACTGCCGCTACGCTGCCCTCGTGCGGGTCTGCCAGGCGGTATTGGTCGCCATGCCAGATCACATCTTTCAAAACATTATAATTGCTGATGGCCTCTTTACAGAAGGCCAGCTCTTTCTCTTTTAATTCCTTTACCACAATATCAAAGCCCAGCTTGCCCATCATAGCCACGTCCACCCTGAACTTAATTGGTTGTTTGCCCCAATCCGTTACATGGTTGGCGCTGGCAATGGCCGGATAAAAGTAAGAATTTTCCCATTGGATAAAAATCCGTTCCAGCGGATCGGTGTTATCACTGGGCCAATATTCGGTAAAATACTGTAGAGCGGCATAGTCTACCCGGCCGCCGCCGCCCGAACAAAGCATCATGGGCACATGGGGATATTTGGCGCGCAGCCTGGCCAGCACTTTGTACAGGCCCCTTACGTATTCCACATATACCTGCGACTGCTGCTGTTTCTGGTAAGCCGACCATACATTATAGATCACAGCGTTACAGTCCCATTTGATATAAGATAATTTTGGCGCTTTTATAAACAGGGAATCCACCACGCTGAAAACGAAGTCCTGCACTTTTGGGTTGCCCAGGTCCAGCACCAGCTGGTGACGGAAATAATGCTCCTCCCTGCCAGGCTGTCTCAGCACCCAATCCGGGTGTTGGGTATTCAATTCACTTTTCGGGCTTACCATTTCCGGTTCTACCCAGATACCGAACTTCACTCCCGTGGCCTGCGCTGTACTATCCAGCGCAGCAATGCCGTTGGGCAGTTTTTTGCGGTTCTCCTGCCAGTCGCCCAGCCCTTCGTGATCGCTGTTGCGCGGGAATTTATTACCAAACCAGCCATCGTCCAGCAGGAACAGGTCTACGCCAAGGTCTTTTGTATCTTTTAATAATCCTTTCAGTACCGATTCATTGAAGTTGAAATAGGTAGCTTCCCAGTTGTTCAATAACGTGAGCCGGTCGCCTTTGCCATCCAGTATTTTATAGTTCCTGGCCCAGCTTTGCAGTTTGCGGCTGGCTTCTCCTTTTCCTTTATCAGAGAAGGTATACAGGAAAGGCGGTGTTTCAAAAGCGGTATTTGTTTTTAGTATATAGGGAGATGCGTAATTATTGATCCCGGCTATGATACGTAAGTTATCCAGGTTGTCAAGTTCCAGGTCGATGCGGAAATTGCCGCTCCACTCCATCAACCCGTACAGTACACTGCCCTGGTTCTCCGTGGCCGGCTGCCCCAGCGATACCATGAATACCGGTGGCTGGAATAAGTTGGCGCGGGTACCCAGCTTGGAATCGAGGGTTTTAATACCGTGCGTCAGCTGGGTTTCTTCCGGCTGCATTTCTTTGGCCCAGTCGCCATGATATTGGCGGAGCCAGTACCGGGGAGCTTTCAGGTAAAGATTGGCAGAGGCAAATTTCTGCAAAGTAACGTTTCCTTTTTCCTGGTGCCTGATCACGGACCATTGCTCTATCACATCTTCCGCCTTATATATTTTATAATACAGGGTTACTTCAAACGGGTATACGGG
>JBCNPS010000044.1:0-21215 GCA_039593235.1 Chitinophaga sp.
GGCTTAGCAATAGACGCCATTGTTGCCCGCCCGTTTTTAATATTGCAAACACAGGCCGCGTTAGTGGTAGCTCCCGCCGGAAAAACCCATCCGGAGAAGTCTTTATTTGAATGGAAGGAATATTGTAAAATTGGTCTGCATACAGAAACACCAGCTGTAAGCTATCGCGTACAGGCAGCTTACCGGAAAGAGTACAAACCTGCGCCTGGGCATACAGAGCAAGGAATAAAAAGGCCAGCTGAAGAAAGAATGTTTTCATGCCTGTAAGATGCCGTTTTATACAGGAATAAAATGCGACTTGTTACAGAACCCGGAAAAAATGTGATGAATATACTTCATTCATCCAGCTTCAATTCCTTTTCCCAATCAACGCGTTCAGCTCTTGTATCATAGCCGGCCGGCGGGGATACTTACGGATTAATCCTTCCGCTATAGCAATGATTTCATCTTTCCCTTCAGGAATATCTTTTATTACCTTTTCCATTTTAATAACCAGGTCTGCATATTCCCTCCGGCCTCCTGCCACATCTCCTTTGCGCTCAAATGCCGGAACATATATCGCCAATAGCTGTATAGGATATATCTTTACCAGGTGGCGGTGATATTGTAACAGTTTGTCAAGATCTGTTTCCTTACTCATCAGCGCCAATAACCTGTCCCAATATTTTTCTTCAATATAAACCGGGGCAAGCAGATCAAGCAGCACTGTATCAGGCAAGTACCACACTTTACCCTTGTTTTTCTGATATTGTAATGCTACATCTGTTATTCTATCTTCAATATACTTTTCTATTTCCTCTTCCCATTCCTCAACGGTAAATGTATTCTTCCATTGATGATAATAATCAGGATTAAATCCCCTGTTAAAAGCAAAGTACTTCGTATACTGCCTCACCATTCCTTTATCATTTTCCAAAGTGGCAATACGCAGTAATTCTTTCTCCCACTTTGCCACAGTTCCCGGGTGTTCTTTTTTCTGAGCAATTTTGATTCCCTCAATTATTAATTTCTTTGCAGACAACAGATCTTTTGCGGCTATCAAACTGTTTACCTCCTCTTGCCTGATCTCCACAATATCTAAATTTTCATGAACAAGCTGCTGAGCAACATCAAAGTTTCCGATAGCTTTCAGAAAAGATATCTTTCTCGAAATAAAATATTCTTTCCGGTAGGAATATCCATCTGCTGAAGTCTTTTTTATCTCCCGGTCAACAAAATTCAAATAGGCGCTTTCCTTATTCAGCTTGATGGCAAGCGTTTGGTACACGTCCAAAATTTCATATCCAGAGTCGCCATAGTCAAAATATACAGGGCGATTTATCGCTGATTGTACGAAACTAAAGATCTCCTCCTGCAAATCCACAGCTACACTTTCTTCACCGGCTACAACCGCTATCAACGTTATGGAACTGCTGATAATATCCCCAATATAACCACTGGAATCATCGCAGTAAGTAATAAGTTCGATCACTTCTGTTAACACCAACCGGGCTAAAATAAAAGCATTGCGAAAATTGCCCTTTTGTATAAGCTGCTGGCCCTCCTCCAGCAATTCATTGATCTCATGTGCCAGCTTATGAACAAACCGGTAATCAATAAAATCTTCCCTGGAATTATCTCTCATCAGGCTTCTAAGCCGTTTCGCATAATTATTTTCTACATTAATATTACTATCCTTATCTGCAAAGTGCCGTTCAAACAATGATTTGAATGCCTTATCTTTTGCTGCATGGCCCAAAATAAATTCCTGGTATTCTTCCAGGCTTATTTTTTGTAACAACTTGCTAAAATCCGGTACCGGGCGCACTTTTTCGACAACAGTGGCAGTCGCAAGTTCCTCTCTCAAAAGAAATAGAACCGCCACCACATGTTTGCAAATTTCACCCTCATAGGGGCAGTCGCATGAATATGACTGTATTTGATTCTTTCTTAAAAGTTCCACTTCCACTTCATATGTTTCGCTTCCTTCCACTTCAGCATGCCAGGCGCCTTTTCCCGTTTCTTCAAGGTCAATAACAGCGCCATTTTCATAATATGCTCTTCCCCGTTGCACAATGGTATTACTTACCTGTAATTCAAATTTTTTTAATGTAAGCATAAGAGATCTTTACATGGCAAAGCTATTCTAAACCTGCCAAAATCGCAATTTGTTCCTTCAGGCGGCAGTATGTTTAGCAACAGCATTCGCTTCCGCTACCCTCACAGGCGTGGAGCGAACAGCCAGGCAAACGATGAAAGCGTTCAATTACTTTCCTGCTTTAAACGATAATCCTTTTTCCTCCAACGCATGTTGGAGTTTGGGCATGGAACTTTTCCCCATACCATGAAGCGCCAGTATCTCTGCTTCGCTGAACCTGGATAGCTGTTGCACCGTTCTGATCCCTTTATTTTCCAGCGCACGGCGTGCAGGCGCTGCAAGAGATGCAAACAGATCGCCGGGAGCGGCATTATGCCTGCCGGCATTTTTTGCCATGCTCTCCTTTACCCTGAACTTTACTATTTTACCGACCAATGCAACAGGCAGCGGTTTATCCAACGGAAACTGAACAGCTCCTTTGGAATTTTTGTAAACGGAAAGTTCTTTTTCAAATGCCTTAATACCCGAAGCGCCGGGATAAAACCCGATGTGTTGCTTATAGCCCCCGAAATGCACCAGGTTGCCGTTCAATGTAAAAGTAGGAATGCCGTAACTTATCTTCTCGCCCGCTTCGGGCACAATTGCCCTGATAGCGGCTCTTATTTGCTGCAGCAGTACCTGTGTTGCTTCAGGAAAACCGGCAATGTACTGATCAATAGTGCTTACTGTTTTCATATCGCTGAATTGTTACTGAAAATTACTACAATCACCGCATTCCGGGAAGGTATTAACGCGACATTATACAGGGTCATTTGCGACTTCAGCAATACCGGTAAAAAACAGCAGGTGCACTGTTTTACCAGTACACCTGCTGTTTTTTTATTTTAGTAAGATGGATACTAAAAACGGTACCCGATCGTCATCCTGAAATTCCGGCGCGCTTCCACAATATAACTGTAAAAGCCCGTAGCGGTAGTAGGAATGGAAGCTGCTGTTAACAACCGCTGGTTATCCAGCAGGTTATTCACCAGCAGGGAAACATTGTATTTCCCTTTTGCATAGCTCAAACCGGCATCTGTACGGAAATAGTTGGGGATACTGAACACCTTGGTAGCGCTTCCCACATACCTGTCTGCCATCCACTGCATACCTCCCGTTACACCAAAGCCATTTAAAAAGCCTTTACCAATCCGGTAGTTCAGCCAGGCATTGGTAATATGTGTAGCCGTATTCGGCGTAATATTTCCCACCGTTTTTGTAATGGCCGTTGGCGCTTCTTTGGAAATTTTTGAATCAGTGTAAGCATAGTTTAAGGTAGCGTTCAAGCCAGGTAATATTTCCCCATTGATATCTATTTCCACCCCTTTGGTAAGTGTTTCTCCAAGTTGCTCCTGCACGGCGGCGCCGCGACTGTCCTTTATATCCAGGTTCACCACGGAGTTCTGACGCGCAATACGGTACACCGAAGCCGATGCCACCCATTTACCATCAAACCATTCCTTCTTCACTCCCGCTTCCACATCTACACCTTTAATGGGCTTAAAGGCGTTCTGGTTGGAATCAGCGCCGGCTACCGGTACAAACGACTGGTCAAATAAACCATAAATAGTGGTAGATTTATCTATTGAATAACTCAGGCCAACACGTGGTGTAAATACATTATCCTTAATAGCCAGCGCCTTGGTTCTGCCAACGGTTTCTGCATAGGTAAAACGCCCTGCCAGCGATAACCGCAAGCGGTTATTAAAGAAGCCCAGCTCATCCTGCGCATAGGCGGATGTGTAATTTACAGAAGTAACATAGCCGCCGGCGCCCGCTCTTATGGCCAAAGGCTGGGTACGGTCCGTTACCGGGAACGATGCAAAAGGAATGCTATACTCCGGGTTATACACATTAAACATTTTTCCACCACCCATTTTAAGGTCGGAAGTCAGCTGCCTGAAATCACCCCAGAATTTTTTGTTACCCATATCCACACCCGCAAGGATCCTGTGCCGCACCGTTCCGGTGTATTCTTCTCCTGAAATGGAAGCCTGCGCAAAACGATTCTGCCCTGCTTCATCGGCTATGCTGTAAGCTCTGCGCATATCCCCGTTTACCGCTATACTGTCGGCCCATACACTGTTAGCCACCATCGTGAAATTGAAATAGGCCACCTGCGCATGCGCTTCCCATTTGTCGTTAAACTTATGATCGAAGTACAGGTATACGCTGTGATCCTTCAATTTGCCAGGGGTGAAGGAAGGATCTCCATAAAAAAAATCATTGGAGATCTTTTCATCCAGCAATTTATTTTTAGAAAAAACATAGTTACCGTTAGCCAGGTAAGAAGCTCCCTGGTAGGTATATTCCAGTGTAACAGCCGTACGGTCATCTACCAGGTATTTTAATACCGGTGCAAACAGGTAACGGTTGTTATAGTTGTACCTGGTATAATAATCTTTTTGCTGACCAGCCACATTCAGGCGGTATAACAGCTTACCGTCCTTGCTTAGTTTACCATCAAAATCCAGGGCGGCGCGGTAAGTGCTGAAACTTCCCATACTGATATTGACCGCTCCTTTGGTAATGCCGGTAGGTTTTTTGGTTACCACGTTGTAAAAACCTCCGGGCTCTCCTCCTGCCAGCATAAATCCTGCAGGCCCCTTCACAAATTCAATACGGTCAATCATAGCCGCATCTTCTGCCGTTGGCCCCCAGCTGGCTTCTATGTTCATCCCATTGCGGAACGCAGGGATCTTGGAACCACGCATCCGGATGTTGGCATACTGGTTATCCCAATGCCCTACACGCGTAGCACCGCTTACATTGCGCGTAATACCATCTACCAGGTCAAATGCCTGCTGATCAGCCATTACATTGGCGGAAATAACCTGTATATTCTGCGGCACTTCAAGAATGGGCGTTCTCAATCGCAATGAGCCGGAAAGACTATCATTCTTGTACCGGTTCCTGGCGCCGCTTACAATTACTTCTTTCAATTGCTTGTCAGACGCCTCCAGCTGCAATCTGATCTGCGCAATCTGGTCTTCTTCCACAACAATTTCCTGCGACATTGTTTTATAACCGATCAGCATTACCTGCAATGTATACTTTCCGGGCATCAGCTTCCTGAATACAAATTCTCCTTTTTCGTTGGTAAGGGTTCCCCTGTTCTTTTCTTTGATCTGCACGGCTACATAAGCCGCAGGCGCTCCGTCTGATGTAACCACCAGTCCCCTGATAGCAGATAAAGGCTCGGCAACAGCCCACACATTAACGGAAGAACATACAGCACATAAAAAGCACAGGAGCACCGTGATCCGGTTGATAAGTAAACGCATATAGGTTAATTGAATCAGTTTAAAAAATCAGGCGCAAATTAGTTCATGGTATATGAGCAGGGGTTACGGATTCGGGAAAATGGTTTGCGCAATGCGGAAAAATCCGGAAGCGCTACAAAAGAGAGAAGCCGCATCGTTCAGTAACGATGCGGCTTCTCCGGTAGTTATACGGCTTCCTTAATACAATACACGGAAGCTGATGGTGTCTTTAATCTTCTTCAGTTCTTTCAAAATTCCTTTATCATACTCACTGCCGGTATCAGTGATCACATAACCGATAGCTTCATTCGTCATAAGGAACTGTGAAATAATATTGATGCGATGATCTGCCAGTACCTGGTTCACTTTTGCCATCACGCCGGGAACGTTGCGGTGAATGTGGATAAAACGGTGCGCGTTCTTCACCTCCGGCAGCTGGATATTAGGGAAATTACTGCTCTTAAAGGAATCCCCGTTGTTGATAAACCTGGCAATCCTTTTTGCCACCGATTCCGGTTTATGGCTATCAAAGATCACAATCCCCATTTCCGTGCAAAGCTTCTGCGGGATATGCTTTTTGCTGTTGCCCGGGTAGCCTATCACTTTCAGTTTTACCGCCTTTTTAAGCTGCTCCTCGCTGATCTTCTCCCCTTCTCCCAGCAGCAGTATGCCTGCGGCTGATAACAACTTATCGTCTGTTCCTGCATGTTTAATGGTAAAGCCATCTTTCTTCAGGTATTTTACAGCAGCTTCCGGTACATCGCCCGTTACCTGGCAAATAATGCGGTTCCTGGGATAAGAAATAGCAGAGGGCAGGTTATTTACATATAGAAATTCATCAAGACTGGGCGTAATATGATCTGCCTTTTCGGTAACAGACTTACGTTCTATATTTTCTGTAAACGCATAGAATTTCTTGATCATCCCCGATTCCTTCAGCTGGAAATCGGAATAACCATCGCCAATACCATGAATTTCGCCCTGTAGCTGCAATTCATGCAACAGCTTCACTTTACCGCCTTCGTTGGAAAGCGGATTTGCGGCATCATAACCAACTATTTTCCCTTCGTCGTTAAACAGGAAAGTATTTGCGTAAATATTTTCTTTTTTGATATGAAAAGGCAGTACCACCGGTGTGATAAATTCTTTGAATCCACCGGAAACGATCAACACATCATCCGCATGATGTTTGAAAAAATTTTTATTTCGGGAGAAAGAAGTAGATACCAGTTTTTTCAGATGCTTTACCAACAGTTTCAGATGGTCTTTATTGGCTTCCAGTAATTGCACCCTGGCAGCCAGGCTTTCCCTGAAAGAAAGCTTCCCTTCCATAGCCAGGTTGGTCAGATCTTCAATCTTCCTATAGATCTGTTCTCTTTCCGGATGATCCTGCAGGGATATGCGCGCCAGTTCATCCAATGCTTCCACCTGTGTGAAGGTGCTGTCGAAATCAATTATATAATATTTTTTGCCCACGGGACGATCATTTGGAGCACAAAAATATAAGTTTAAATAGGATTTAACAGACAATCTTGTGATTCCGGGAATTTATACGGGTGCGCATCGCTATAAAGCATCCCAGCCTGGTTCATCTTCCTCTCCGGGCGTTTCCTTTTCCACGGCCAGTTCAGCTGTCCTCCTTTCCCCGATCTGCTGCCGCCACATGGCGTAGTACAGTCCCTTATGCTCCACCAGTTCCTCGTGGGTGCCTGTTTCAGCGATCTTTCCCTTTTCCAGTACAATGATCCGGTCGGCATGCATGATGGTCGACAGCCGGTGTGCAATCAGCACGGTGATCTGCTCCCTGCGGGCGGAAATACTTCTTACGGTATCGGTGATCGCTTCTTCTGTAATAGAATCCAGCGCGGAAGTAGCTTCATCAAAGATCAGCAGGCGCGGATGGCGGATCAACGCGCGGGCAATGGAGATACGCTGCTTTTCCCCACCCGATAATTTTACGCCGCCTTCTCCCAGTTTGGTGTAGATCCCTTTACCGGAGCGGGCCAGCAGCGCAGTACAGGAAGCCTTTTCCAACGCCTCAATCACTTCTTCATCTGTAGCATCGGATTTTACAAACAGCAGGTTCTCTTTAATAGTACCCGCAAACAGTTGCGTATCCTGCGTTACAAAGCCTATCTGCCTTCTCAGCGCATTATACCGGATATCACGCGAAGGCACATCATTAAAATATATTTCTCCTTCTACAGGTTTATACAGCCCTACCAGCAATTTCACCAGGGTAGATTTACCGGAGCCTGATGGACCAACAAACGCAATCGTATCGCCGGTTTCCACGGAAAATGAAATATGGTCAATCGCGTTGGAAGTAGCGGTTTTATGCCGGAACACCACCTCGTCAAAACGCATCTGCTGCAAATCGCCTATTTCTACCGGCTCCTCCGGACGCTCTTCCACCGGGCGTTGCATCAGTTTATGAAACAGCTGCAACGATGCCTCCGCTTCACGGTACTGGATAATGATGTTGCCCAGGTCCTGCAATGGTACAAAAATGGCCGTGGTAATAAACTGCATGGTGATCAGTTCACCCGTGGTGAGTATATTCCGGAAAATCAGCCATAGCAAAATAAACAGAATGCTTTGTTTTAAAACATTGAGCGTGGTGCCCTGTAAAAAAGACAACGTTCTTACCTGCCGGGTCTTTTCCATTTCCAGGTCGAAAATTTCTTTGGTAAAGGTTTTCAGCCGTCTTATTTCCGGGAAGGTAAGCCCCAGGCTCTTTACCAGTTCTATATTCCGGAGGGATTCTGTAATAGCCCCGGAAAGCTGCAGGGTTTCACGGTTAATAGCTCTTTGCACCGTTTTCATTTTCTTGCTGAGCAAACCGGTGAGTCCACCGAGGAAAATAATGCCGATCACAAATACAGGTATCAGCGCCCAGTGTTTGGTAATAGCGTACCAGATCAGGAAGCCCATGCCTACCAGTGAGGTGAACAAAATATTAATAAAAGCAGTGATGAACCTTTCTGTATCTGTTCTTACCTTTTGCAGTACAGCCAGGGTTTCCCCGCTCCGCTGTTCTTCATATTCCTCAAACGACAGCCGCAGGGTTTGTTTGAGCCCGTCGTTAAATACCTGCATACCGAACTTTTGTACTACCAGCCGCAGGAAATATTCCTGGAAAGATTTGGCCAGCCTCGCCATCAGCGCCACTGCTATGGCAATACCCAGCCAGAATAATACGCCTTTTACCAATGCCTGCTCCGGCAATGTTTTTACATTGCCCGCATAGTCATCGATGATTTTCCCGAAAATCAACGGATCTATCATTACCAGTACCTGGCTGACGCCGGCCAGTAACAGCGATAAAACGACCAGCCACTTATGGGGCTTCAAATAGTTCCAGAGGATCTTCATATTTTAAAAATACGATAAACAGGGCATATAATCCAGGGCTGCATTAAACAACAACGAGGCCGGATCAATGTTTGGTCCGGCCTCGTTTACTAAGTTGTTGTATCAATTTTTTGCCCTGATAGCTTTTACCTCTGCAGCAGTAACCACACTGGCCTTGTTACCGAAATTATTCCTTACATAAGTAAGTACATCCGCTATTTCCTGGTCTTTCAGGAAATTATGCGGGGGCATATTATTGGAATAATACTCATCGTCTATCGGAACAGACGACTGCATTCCTTTTAATATCACCTGTACCAATGCGGGTTTATCGCCAAGCACAAAAGAGGTTTTGATCAACGGGGGATTTAAATGCGGAACGCCGCTGCCATCTACCTGGTGGCAGGTAAGACAATACTGTTCATACACTTTTTTCCCCCTGGCGATGGCTGCGCCGTTATTGGGCTTTTTTGTCTGGGCAGATAAAAAAGAAAGTGCTGCACTGAGTGCAACACCTGTTAAAATGATCTTCTTCATACAATATCATTATTTACCACTGTAGGTGATCTTGTAAACGGTTCCTTTCACATCATCTGTTACATACAGGGAACCATCAGGACCCTGTGCCAGTCCGCAGGGGCGGTGCTTTGCCTGGCCCGGCGACTGGATATCCGGTACACCGGCAAAATCATCTGCAAAAATTTCCCATTCGCCGGATGGTTTACCGTCTTTAAACGGAACAAAGGCTACGAAATAACCTTTTTGTCCTTTCTGGCGGTTCCAGGAACCATGAAACGCAATAAAAGCGCCGTTCTTGTACTTTGCGGGAAACTGGCTGCCGGTGTAAAACAACAAACCGTTAGGCGCCATATGTGCAGGAAATGCTACCACGGGGTCTATTGCATTTTCCCCGCCGGTTTTCTTTCCGTCGCCGCCGTATTCAGGGGCCAGTATTTTCTTATGCTGCTGTCCATCGTAGTAAATATAAGGCCAGCCCGCGTCGTCTCCTTTCTTCAGGGCATCCATACATTCTGCGGGCAATTCATTACCCTGTTGCAGGCTGTAGTATTCAGGGAACATATCAAACAGGCCATCTCTCCCGTGCTGCATTACAAACAGCTGGTTATCCTGCGTGTTCCAGTCGAGCCCCACCACGTTACGGAGACCGGTAGCATAACGGGTACCATCGCCATATGTCTGGTTTTGCTTATCAGCGCGGAACTGCCAGATCCCTGCTGCGGAATCACGGACAGGGCATCCTTCTATTCCCTTGGACCCTTTGGCCCGGTCCTGCACCTGGCAGGAATTGGAATAGGCCCCTATGTTCACATAAATATTGCCCTCGTTATCCAGCGTTAAAGATTTGGATTCGTGCTGGTGGCGGTTAATCAGCCCGGTTACGATCTTCTCCGGCTGATCGGGATTGATCACTTCAAATTTATCATTCAGTGCATAGCGATACACTTCCTCATCAGAGGAGGCATACAGGTATTTGTCTTTGATGACCATGCCGGTTCCCCGGTAAGTGCCAAAGGTTTTTATGTCCTTCCCATGTATCACCGCAATGGCTTTTCCCGGTTTTGAAGTCTGGATTTTTACATAGACGTCTCCCAGAGGTGTTACCGCTATATGACGGGCGGCGCCCAGGTTTTCCGCTATTGCAGCGGCCTTAAAGCCGGCAGGCAGTTTCAGTCCTGCATTGCCAGGATCCGCCACGGTACGGCGAATGGCACTGCTGTCCCCGTTATTGCCCAGGCTGCGAACAGATAACAGGGTCATCACGGACAAACATCCCAGGAGAACTATTCTTGTTTTCATGATTTTTTATTTACAATGATTGATGAGGGGATATTTAAACTTACCCTGTAAAAATAATAAGGTTTTTATGGATTCCGTAATTTATGGATGAATGGCGTTAGCTTCTGGCCACCAGGGATATGTAAAATTTCATCAGGTAGTGATAAATTACCAGCTCATGCAAACGGGCGTTGGCCGTAAACATCCGGTTCAGGAACATATGCAGGTAATGCGGCGGTAATTCCGTTACCGCGTTCTTCTGTACAGTTTGCAGGTGCTGTATAATATCCTTCCATGCAGCGGCGCGCTTCGTAAATACCTCCTGTGCGCCATCCGGCAACGTATAATCGTGTGCGTTATCCAGCAATGCAGCGTTGATCAGCCGCTTGTGTGTACGGTATTTATTGTTTAACTGCAGTAGCAGTGCGGCATCTCCATGATGCTCTGCAAAGAACTGTTGCTGCAGCTGCTGTAATAATTTCATTTTCATTATTGGCGTATAGCCGAAACCGTTCAGTAACTCATCGGCCCCTTTTAACGCCAGCAGCCAGCGCTCCTGGTTTTCTGCACCTCCAATGGTTTGCAGCAACTGCAGCACCGCTTCACTGTCGTGAAAAAAGAAGGCTTCGCTATGTTCCATTAAAGCCGGGCTGTAACGTTCCAGCTCACGTATATAAGTATCCAGTTGTATTTTCCGGACGATGTCGTTATTGAGATAAGGATGTAAAATTTCTTCTACCCGCTGCATCACCATGCTGCTGTGTTCACCGTATTGCGGAAGATGAAAGCGGAGCCGTATATGATAATCCGGATCCTGGTACCTGGTGAAGAACCAGCGGTCCGCTATCCCGGACACCAGCAGTTCCTGAATCAATGGCTGCAATATTTTCAACAGCAGCTTATCCATCCATTTGGGGCCACAGTATATTTTGATATACATCCATTCGCTGCCGGGTGCAAAACTGCGCTGCAGGTTTGCGGCAGATGGCACTGCCGCTAAACCGGCAGGCGGCTGCCAGGCGTCATTACAAAGCGGTATAATAATCTCGTTACAGAAAGCGCCTTGTTCATTTGCACAGAGGCGGGTGGTTTCATTAAACAGGCATTCGTATAATATTACATTTCCTTTCTTCAGTTTATCGGCCAGTAACATACGGCCAAAAGCGCTGCCGAAATCTATCAACAGGTCGTTGTCTCCTTCAGATAACTGCACATGCGCGGGTAGCTGGTGTTGCGCTTTTAAAAGCAGCAATGCCTCATCGGCCGGATGAGATGCCAGCAGTGATTCAAAGGCTTCACGGGTCACATACCACCTGGCCCTTTCCAGGATCACCTGGTGATACGCCACCCTGGGCAGAAAAGGTTCGTCCTGTAAAATTCCCCAGTTCCATTGTATGGAAAAGGCATCCTGCTGTTGCAGATCGCACAGGAATTTATAGGCCGATAGTCCACGGGTAAAATTATGGGCGCTGGTAAGCCGGGGTACCACTTCTTTCTGCCATCGCTGTGAACGGAGTACCACCCTGTTGTTTCGCACACTCACCAGCAGATCGCTTACCGGCAACTGGAAATCTTCCGGCACACTGCTTTTCCCCAGGAAGGGTATTTCATAATCGTACAGGGATGGCCGTAGTAATACATTCCCTGTGCGGCCTTCCGGCAAATGCACAATTTCCGCCAGCAGCCTGTTTTTTTCCAATAGCTGTTCCTTCCGGGTAAAATCACGCAGCAGGTTTTCGAGCTCGGGATTACCGGCGGCAAATCGCCCCATCAGGGCCAGGGCATTGGGCCCATGACAGGCTTTCAATAAAAAATGGAAGTGGCCGTTATCCAGGGCATCGGCAGCATCCGCCATCAGCGAGCCCATAAGGCAAAGGAACGGGGGAAGTTCCGGTTTGTTTGTATCCGCTGCCAGTTCATCCAGGTCTGCATCCGTCAGCGAAATGACTGCAGTTTGCAATGCCCGGGACCTGAGAAAATGCTTTAGTACAAACTTCGTTTGAGCGTTCCAGTTAACGGTCTCTTTTTTCCCCCCTGCCGGCATGATGAGGTCGTCAATAAGGGGGGTATAACTGGCGTATTCCCCCGCTGCTACGCCGTAACCAACACCTGATTCACTATCCAGCGCCATCAAGAGGGGGATTTCCCGCTGGTCGTACTGTTGGAGGAACCGATCCTTAAACTGCTGCAGGTCGCTGCCGGCGCCTGAGCTGCTGAACACCCGCAAACGTTCCAGCCGTTGCAACAGGGTACCGGTAACGGTTTCAGCCAGGCGAACGGTGCCCGGCTGAAAAAAAAGATCCACCTGTATGGGATCTTTAGTACTCACGGCGGGGAACTGTGAGGCCAGCATATGAATTACTTCCTGGTATTTGCTTACGCCCCCGGAAACCTGCTGTAAAAGCCGCTGTACCTGCTGTAACGCCGAAAGACAGTCTGGTACAGGATTCCGGGCCTGCAGGCTGCAAATCAGCTTATCCAGGTTATCGCCGCCGGTAATTTGCGGCGATAACTCCGCTACCAGTATCTGGTTGTGGATCAGGGTTTCGATAAAAGCACGGGCTTCTGCATCCGGGATATCCATGCCTGTTAATACTGCCGTTAGCACGGAATGTCTTGTTCCATTGCCGGCGGCTGCCTACAACGATTCCGTATAATCATTCCGGGAAAAGGCGCTGAGGAAGTAATGCCGCCTTTTATCGCGCAGCTGGTATTCAAAATACCGGTATCCATCGCCGGAACGGTACAAACTATTATTGGGAAAATAACGCAATTGGCTGCTGATATCCGGTAACCGGGTCAGTTCCTCCATCAGTTCGGATAAATATGCCATATCCAGCCGGGCTACCGGTTGCTGCTGCGGTAAGGCCGGGGCCGGCAATTGTGTGGCGCCGGCGTGAATATATCCTGTACTGCAACCCGCAAATAAGCCGAAAGGAGTACAGCGGGTACTCATTCTCAACAAATAACGATACAGGGCAAGCGGCAGTTTCAGGGAATTATCCCCCGCAGGCAGCCATTTCATCATTTCGGTATATAGTTCCGGGCTGGCAAGAAAAACAGCTTCCTGTAATAACGGGCGGGAATATATTTCGCGGAGGGTGGCAACAAAGGCCTCCTGGTCATTGGAGGTGTTACGATGCAGCTGTAACACTTCTTCATATGACAATAGTGGCATTCTCAGTAAAAAGAAATTGCAAGTACTCAGCAGAGCCATACATGACAAGCATACCTACTTTAGTTGGAAAGCCAGGCTTTCCGGCTCCGTATGCTTGAATAAAGATAAAATGTTTTCAGGATCTTAGGTAACTGCTATTTTAATGCCGGGAATTACTCTTTCCATTTCATCCACAAATTTCTTGTAACTGGCGGGTTTACCCAGGTATCCCTGCCTTTCTTCGGGGCAAAGATATTGTACCTCACGGCTGGAATAAGCTGTAACAAGAATAAAAACGCAGTCCTTTTTAAGGAACTGCGCTATAATATCTCTTGTATTACCTCTCAGGTTAACATCCAAAAAAACAACATCCACTTTTCTTTCAGCGATCAGGCTTTCCACTGTGTCCAGCTCCGACGCCTTTTTTACAAGTTTCAGATAGGAGGTTCTTTGGATATAGCTTTCCAGTATATCTAATGCCAGAGGCTCGTCATCTACTATGGCACATCTGTATTGCATTTCTGACCAAAGGGGTTAATCAATTAGGAATAATAATCGAATTTGTTTTAGGAACTAGCGTATAAAACCTGTTAGAGTAGTAGGAGTGGTCGGAATACTTGAAGGTATTACTAATGCTCCTTCATTTTTGGAAGCCCTTATGTTTTCTATTGTACTAACATCAGCTTTTGAAATAATTTCTTTTTCTAAAATTAACATAGGGCGGCGATTCACAGACAATTTGTTTTCCAACATAAAATATGTATTAAGAGAGTGATCAGATACACAAATCAACAACCAAAACGAAGCTCGCCCAATGATCTCAAATATCATATTTTATTAGACATAATTGCTCTTTTCTTCGACCAATGGACCGGGTTATAAGTCCATCTCTCCTCATTCTTCCCCATCATTATAGTTAGCAATGCCAAGCAAACGCTTAAGGTCCTGCCGGGAGGCTTTCGAAATAATGACAGTTTGCCCGTTAACGACTTCCACGGTATTTCCCATAATGGATTTAATAGCCTGAAGCCGCACTATATATGATTTATGGATCCGCATAAACTGATCCGGAGGTAAAATATCTTCTATTGCTTTCATCCGCATGTAGGTAATAATATTTTTTTCCCTGCATACGATCTTGATATAGTCTTTCATTCCCTCTACATAATAAATATCATCGAAGAGGATTTTTGTCAGCTTGTTATTATCTTTTACGAACAGGTGATTAGTAACTTGTGTCTTGGGCTTGACAGCTTCGGCGGTTGTTGGTTGCCAGCGCTGGCTAATGTGGGCCCGCGCTTTGTTCACCGCTTTGAGGAACCTGTCGAACGAGATGGGCTTTACCAGATAATCCACCGCATCCAGCTCAAAACCTGCAATGGCATGATCTCTCGAAGCGGTAGTAAAAATAACGACAGGCGGATTGCTTAAAGAACGGATCATTTCAATACCATTAATATTGGGCATCTGAATGTCGGAGAACAATACGTCCACCGGTTGCCGTTGCAATTCATTAATTGCGTCAAAGGCATTTTCGCAAAAAGCTACAGGTTGCAGATAAGGCACCCTCCCAATGTAATTTTCCATCAGATCCCTCGCAAACGGCTCATCGTCCACTACAAGGCAGGTAATTACTTGATCCATATTTTTCTAATTCAGCTTTAGTGTCAAGACAACTTTGTAATATTCGGGATTATTTTCAATAAATAAAATGTGTTGATCGGGATATAATAAAATAAGCCTTTTACGGGTGTTGCTCAATCCGATCCCCCCTGCTATCTTTTTGCCTTCCGGCAGTTCTCCTTTGCTATTTGAAATTTCAAATTTCAATTTGTTATCCGATACGTCCATTGATGCATGGATCCAACATTTATTTGTGGTAGTGCTATGGGAATATTTAAACGCGTTTTCCACAAAAGGGAACATTAGTAATGGCGCTATCTGGTAACCATCCATTTTTTCAGTGTCACAATTGAAGTTTATACTGGCATTTTTCCCATAACGTACACTCTCCAGCTCTATATAATTTTTCAGAAATTCTGCTTCCAGGTGCAGCGGTACCATTTCCGTATTTGAATCATACAGTGTGTACCGCATCATTTCCGACAGGTGCATGATCAGGTCCGATGCCAGTGCGTCGTTCCTGATAGATAGTGAATAGATATTATTCAACGTATTAAACAGGAAATGCGGATTCAGCTGGGAACGGAGAAAATCTACTTCCAGGTTCAGATTATCCCGCTCCAGCCTTAATGTACGGGTAGAGGCGCGGATAATATCCAGGATCAGCTTGAGCGACATAGGTGGCGCTACGGTCATCAATACAGGAAAAAAAATCTTCAGCAAATGATTAGGCGAAAAAGTATCTCCCCACCCGCTATCTACTACCTTTTTCAGGAACTCCCTTACCGGTACATCCGTAATTTCCAGAAAGATAACTACATACAGCGAACATAAATAATTAATAATGGACCAAAACAGGAAGGGTATGATTAAACATACAATTGTAAGAAAAAAATACCCTTTTAGTAAAACCTTTGGTATGGTAAAATAAAAAACGGAATAAAAAAAGAACATGGCGCCCAGTACATTCCGGATAACAAATACCAGGCTGGCACTGGCAGAAACAGCAAAAGTGCCGCTCAAAAGTAAAGCATAGAACATTGCCATGCATCCCCACATAAGTACATGAGCCCATATCCTCACTCTCGTTCCATAATACTTATCAGATAGAAAAAATGAAAACCACTCCATGAGCTTCCGGCTGATGTCAGGCGGCTCTCCATTGGTTTTACGTCTGAAAAAAGCTAACATCGTATCCCTGAATATAAAAAATTTACACTAAGCAGGAAGCAAGTAAGATAAAAATACTTTACCAATCTGAATTTTCTTTTATCATATAAATTTTTAATATTATATAAATAACGCTCCCTGTCTATAACTTACACATTATGAATGTCTTCCGAAATCCCCAAAAGTACACAATGTTGGATACAACCGCATTTTCATCGCGTTTATTAGTCAATTCATCTAATAAGTTTAATTGCCAGTTATTAAATGCTGACTTTTGAGATATAAGCCTGAATATATACGTTGGCTAAAGCTCTTTGCCGTTACAAATTCTACAAAACAATGATGAAAAGTGCAGTCCGCTGCCTAAAAGATACCTTTCATCCATTGTTGTTACCATTGTCACTTTAAGATTGACATTTAATTTATTAATAATATTACACCAATCTGGTCAGAAAACCTAGCGAATTTTGTCCTGTGTGAACTCCAAAAAGACTTTATAGGTGAGGGTATGAACATCTACCTGCTAATACTATTCTATTCTATGGAAACACTATGAATTTCCCCCTTACAGCTCTAAAGAGATAGGCAATAGTCTATCTCTTTTTAATATATAACACCTGCACCACCTGCCATAATATCAGCAAACACATCATTAACAGCAGCAGGTAGCCTACCGGCTTATGATAATACAGGCCCTGGCATAACCTGGCCACACCAGCGGCCAGCAACACAATGATCCATCCTCTTAAAAAAAGGAAAAAACCGGCATATCGGAATAATAACCCGGTAAAGCCGGCCACGGCAATGCCCATACTATAGAAAACCAGGAATTTCTTCCCGTTAATGGCAAAAGGATTCCATTGCATTGTAACATGGTGAACGTATAAGAAAGGGAGAGAAAAGACGCCAACAATAAGCATATAAACGAAGAAGGTCCGGGGAAACATATCATTTTTCATAGTTCATTTTTTTAAGATCAGGACCCACAACCACCACATCCGCCTCCGCAGCCACTGCCACAACTACTTCCGCAACTGCTTCCACAACTGCTCCCGCTACTGCTTCCGCTACTGCAGCCATCAACATCAATTTCACCGTCTGCGTTCTTTTTTTTGTCTTTCTCACTTCCCTTCATCACAAATCCGAACAACATTAATATTGCCATAAAACCAAAGAAAGGAACATCATCGCGGGTACAACCTGTAAAGAAAAAGAGAGAAAAGAAGAGAAGAAGGATTAACCGGCGCCGGGTAAACAAAGTAAAGCGCCTGAACAAAGAAGAAAAAATAGCGGGGGGACTATTTAACCAGATAGCTTCCGGGGGATCTTCTCCAAAACACTGCCGGTACAACTTTAGCGTATCCTCCTGCCAGGTAGCGTGCCGCTGTTTTTCCGCCTTCCCGCCAACGGAAGGGAAGTGGTGGATCTTTCTACCAAGCGTTTTGTCACAAAATGCCTCCCAGTAATTTTGTGTGTAAAGCAAATGCTGATGCCACACCTTATCTACAATTTCGGAAGGGGAAGCGCCCGTTGGAGAAATACAACAGAGATAAATAAACCGCTTATACTCCTGTATTGCCTGCTTCGTGAAAGCCTCACTCCAATGCTGTTCCCGGGCCAGTTTCTTTGAAAACGGGAACTTTATGCCCGGTTCATCCAAATGAAAGTTACTGATCCGCTCCCAGAGTAATTTACCAGGTGATAAGGCTATGAACTGATCGTTTTTCATCATCATAATTTCATTTTTTATTGTTATTACCAAGATGAAATAATTTAAGAATACTAAAGTCTTGTACGTATCTTACACAGACCTATTTCCGTATTATAATCGTATTATTATGAGTAAGGAAGAACTGCTTAACCTGGAACGGCTGATGAACTATATTGCTTACCAATACCTTAAAAAGGTAAGCTGGGAAGACGTTTCAAAAACAGAATGGAGCCATGTTGTAAGTGAGTTCAATATCATCATCGGCAAACAACAACGCTTAAAGAAAGTAACGACATCCGCTTCGCTTTTCGGCGATAATTACTTTTACGAACACCTCATCATCCGGAAACTAAAAGCCGCTAAAAACAGCGCCGCCGTTACCTCACTGAGCAGCCCCAATTTTTCCAAACTTAACGTGATGGCAGTAGTGTTGGGCTTCGACAGCTATATTGATTTCATCAATAATTCACTGGAAGTATATCCATTTCATGAGCTTAAGATCGGTATTCCCCTGTCGGCAGTTAACCATAAACTACTGGATCACCTGGTGGGGTACTGGTATTGCTATAACCGCAACCTTCCGTTTAAATCAGATAAAAAAACAGGGGAACGCATCTGGAGGTCTTCACTGGAGATATATAAGTCGGGCGACGAGTATCTTGTGGAACGCACCGGGAGGGATAATCATATGTATTATGGCAAAATAACCTCCTATGCCAACTACATCTTCATTATTATGAACAGTACTACGTTTATCCGTCAACGTCATTTCATCGGCCGGCTGAAAGACCTGGAAGATAATATAAAGCGGCCGGGATATGTCATCAATGAACTGAACTTTGTAAGCACCTGCGTAAGCTTTAATGAGGAACCCATAGCGCTGTATGAAATATTTCACCGGGTGGCAAAAGCCAAAGACTTCCAGAGAACATCCATAGACCTGGCCTTCGACAGTCCGCTACTACCGAAGCATATCCTGGTACACCTGAAAGACAGTGAGCAGAACAGGATTATGCAGCACTAACAGCCGGGGTTGAAAGGCAACCGCACCCAGGGGCTTTCCGGTGTGGTGAGCAGGTATTCCATGTTATTACGCAGGATATCGAAGCTCCCCATTTCCACCCCATTCCATATACAACGGGCAAACTGGTAGGAAACAGAAAGGTGCTTCCATGAGGTATAGGTACGCTTTATCAGGGGCACACAAGCCTGTATATATTCATCCGCCTGTTCATAACTGATAAAACCGGCATCATAACCTAAGCGGCTCAGGTTTATGATGCGGGCAAAGTCCCAGATAAGCATATCCGGCTGCAGGCTTTCATTTACCAGTTTTCGTTCCCTGAACAGCTCAAGGGCATCGCGGGTATTACGCAACCGTTCCATTACCACAGCCTCCTCCAGTTCATTGGTGGCAATATATTCTTTCAGAAAGGATTTACTCTCTTTCATGGATACAGCATTAATGGCCTGCCAGATGATATCGTATTCTATCCGGTGGCCGCTTTCCTGCAGCCAGCCCAGCTTTTCCTGCAATGCCGCAGTATCCCTGATATCCCACCATTCCAACAATTGTTCACTGCATTGTTCCTTACCGGCGCCGGTACCAAGATCATTCAGGTACTGCCGGTTTACAAAGGCAATATCCGCCCCGCAGGCAACAGCCCATTGCTGCATGGGATCCAACCTGCTGTGTTGATTCAGGTATATGACCGGCGGATGTTCATCCACATCGGTTACATCTGCATCATCGCCTGAAAATAACTGGTTGAATTGTTTCACACTATTCTTATAAAGGGCCGGCCAGTCAGCCGGACTGGCTGCATGTGCCAGTTGCTGCTTATACATGGCGATCGCTTCTTCACTAAGTCCCATGTTACGCAGTTGCTGCTCCATATAGTGCTGCTGATCCATCAGGATTGGTTAAGGGTTCGGTTAAAATGAGCTAATTCCTGGTATTTACGGATAAAACCGGGGTAAAGATTTTTCTTTAGGTACAGCAAATATAGATAATGTTCTGATACCTACCTGTATTTAAGCAAAAGTAAGCGCAATAAACGCTTCAGGGGTGGGCTAAGCAGTATGGTGTTCGGGCGCAAAGTTAAATACACGTTTACCCGTTACCGGTAGCATCCCCGGTCATTTGTGCGGCCGGTACATGCAAAATAAAAGGGATGTTGTGGTACAACATCCCTGTCACTATGACTATTTTCTAACACTAAAACGTTTTGTCGCGCTTATCAATTTTTCCTCTCCGGTTATGCGGCTTCGGCCTTCTCGGGGGCGCCTTTGGCATATCAGGGTTCACGCTGTTGGCTTCCATCAGGGCAGCCTCCTCAAACGGATGTGACACAGATGGAATAGTTTGCCGGATAAGTTTGTTGATACTATGGAGATATGGCCTTTCCGTTGTATCACAGAAAGAAAGGGCGTAACCTGCCGCACCTGCCCTACCGGTTCTGCCTATACGATGTACGTATGTTTCAGATACATTTGGCAGGTCGTAGTTGATCACATGCTCCAGTGAATCCACATCAATCCCTCTTGCTGCAATATCTGTGGCTACCAATACCCGCAGGCGGCCATTTTTAAAATTGTTTAGGGTGTTCTGACGGGAAGCCTGCGATTTATCGCCATGCAGGGCATCTGCATTGATATTACGTTTCTTCAGATTTTTAGCGATCCTGTCCGCGCCATGCTTGGTTTGCGTAAACACAATGGTACGCTCAATGCGACGGTCTTTCAAAATGGTTTCCAGCAGGGACTGTTTATCTTTCTTCTTTACAAAATAAACAGATTGTTCAATCCTTTCCGCGGTGGAAGATACCGGTGTAATGGTAACTTTTTCCGGTTTGTAAAGTAAGGAGTTGGCCAGTTGCGCAATGCTCGGCGGCATGGTAGCCGAAAAGAAAAGCGTTTGGCGTTGCTGTGGCAGTTCCCTGATCACTTTTTTGATATCGTTGATAAAGCCCATGTCCAGCATGCGGTCGGCTTCATCCAATACAAATATTTCCAAGTGGCTCA
>JBCNPS010000440.1:0-6541 GCA_039593235.1 Chitinophaga sp.
CTGGGCGTGCCGGCGATCACCATCGGCCCGGGCCTGGACAAGCTGGACGGTGGGGTTGACAATGCTGGCTAAACAATGTAAACCGATTTCCTTACGATCCGGTAACGGCTGATTATTTAACCTAACGAAACAAATTTATGAAAAAAAGCTATTGGTGGCCTTCCAATATTCCCCAGCGGAATATGAGGAAACTATTATTGCGTATGAAACTAACCTCCGTATTGCTTTGCGCCGGGTTCCTGCAACTAAGTGCGCATGGGTTTTCTCAGGAACGGATCAGTGTTAATTATCACAATATTAACATTGGTAAGCTGCTGAATGTCATAGGACTGAAGAGTGATTACACTTTCCTGTACAAAAATGCCAGCATCCCCGACAGGAAGATCTCCATCTCTATGAAAGATGCTCCCGTAGCGGAGGTGCTTGACAAAGCGCTCGCCGGCACATCGCTGGGGTATAAGATCATGAAAGATAACCTGGTAGTGATCCTGGAAGCAGGCGAAACCGTACAAGATGTTCACATAAAAGGGCGGGTAACCGATGAAGCCGGCAATCCGCTCATAGGTGTTACCGTACTGGTAAAAGGTACCACACAGGGCGCCAAAACAGATAACGACGGCCGTTTCACCCTGGCAGTGCCCGAAAGCGCCACCATCGAATTTTCCTATGTAGGCTACGAAGCCCAGCAGATGAAAGCACGCGAGGGCGCTGTTTTTAACATTGCCCTGAAAGCCAATTCCAGCGGCCTGAATGAAGTGGTAGTAGTAGGCTACGGCAAACAGAAAAGGGCTAACCTGAGCGGCGCCGTAGACGCTATTTCCGGTAAAGAACTGGAAAGCCGGCCGATTGCCAACATCGGTAACGGCCTGCAGGGATTATTGCCTAACCTGAACATCACCAACGACAACGGCCGCGTATCTTCCGCGCCAAAATTCAACCTGCGTGGCGTAACCTCCATCAACGGCGGCGATCCCTTCATCCTGGTAGATAACATCCCTTTCACCAGTGAAGAAGTATCACGCCTCAATGCCGCCGATGTAGAAAGCGTAACCACCCTGAAAGACGCCGCCGCTGCCGCCATTTACGGTGCACGCGCCGCCTTCGGCGTAGTGCTCATCACTACCAAATCAGGGAAAGACGGCCGCCTCGTTATGAATGCCAACGCCAATTACGCCGTGCGCACATTGGGACTGGTACCAAAAATCATTACAGACCCGCTCACCACCATGCAGTATAAGCATGATGCAGCCACACCGCTGTATGATCTGTACCCGGCCGCCGACAGGGCCTATGCAGAAAAACTGGCCCAGGATCCCTCTTTACCAAGAGTGATCGTAAGCCCTACCGATAAAACAAAATACGCCTACTACGGATCTACCGACTGGCTCCATGAAGTATACCAGAAAACAGCGCCCGCCTATAATGCCAATTTCAGCATCTCCCGCGGCGATGAAAAACTGAACTACTACTTCTCCGGGGATTATTACAAACAGGATGGTATGCTCCGCTATAACCCGGACCAATACACGCGTTACAACATGCGCGCAAAGGCCACCTATACGATCAACGACCGTGTGAAAATTGGTAGCAACACTATGTACACCAATACCACTTATTCACAACCTGCCAGCACAACCGATTATTTATTCTTCCATAATGCCAACCGCACGCCTTCTTTATCTGTACCCCGCAACCCGGACGGTACCTGGACTTCAGACGGCGCAGCATTGCTCGGCAACCTCCAGAGCGGCGGCCGTTCTGCAGATACCTGGAGTGAATTTATGACCACGCTCAATGCAGAAGTGAACCTGGTTAAGGATGTATGGACACTTAAAGGCGATGCTACCTTCCGTCGTGGAAACGATGTAGGAAATACTTACACTTTACCTGTTCCCTACAGCACCGGACCGGATCAGCCCACCCAATATACCAACGGTAACCAGTCGTCTGCCACCAACAATACCTATGAGGTGAAGTATAATGTGTATAACGTTTATACCGACTTCCACAAAACATTCAATAAAAAACATGCAATAGGCGCACTCGCCGGGTTTAACCAGGAATACCACTACACCAATATGTTCAATGTAAGCCGGCAGGGACTCATCAGCACACAATACCCCACCCCGCAGCTGGCTACCGGGAATATCACCGAAAAACAAACCATCGAAGACTGGGCGGTAAGAGGTATCTTCTATCGCCTGAACTATACCTTCGACGATAAATACATCGTGGAAGTAAACGGCCGTAACGATGGCTCATCGCGCTTCCGCGCCGATAACCGCTGGGGCTTCTTTCCCTCTGCCTCCGCAGCATGGGTGATCTCGAAAGAAAAATTCTTCAGTGGTGTAAAAGGTGTGGACCTGCTGAAACTCCGCGGCTCCTACGGCTCCCTGGGCGATCAGCAATGGAAGGCGTATGGTTACATGCCCCTCATGACTGCCGGTAACATCAACTCTGTACTGAACGGACAGCTGCCCATTGGCGTATTTGCACCTACACCGGTTACAGCCACCTATACCTGGCAGTCGGTGAAAACCGTGAACGGCGGTATCGACTTCAGTATGCTGAAAGAAAGATTATTCTTTAGCTACGATCGCTACACCCGTTATACCAACGGCATGTTCGCCAAAAGCCAGGAACTGCCCAGCGTATACGGCGCCCCTTCACCCCGAACAAATTCTGCCGACCTGAAAACACGCGGATGGGAAATGACCCTCTACTGGCGCGATCAGTTTAAGATCGGTAACAACGATTTCGGATACGGCGTGAAATTACTGGTGGCCGACAGCCGCTCCTTCATTACCCGCTACACCAACCCTACCGGTACCCTTGCTAACTATGACGCCGGATCACTGGAAAACCGCAACTACTACCAGGGACAGGAAATAGGCGATATCTGGGGCCTTGTTACAGAAGGATTTTTCCAGAATGAAGATGAACTGAAATCACATGCCAATCAATCCAAAGTTGGATCCGACGACCAGCAGTACCAGTTCTACGTAGGCGATCTGAAATTTAAGGATCTCAACGGCGATGGTTCCGTGGATTATGGCGATAACACCGTAAGCAATCCCGGCGACAGGAAGATCATCGGTAACAATATGCCGCGCTTCCCTTATAGCATCGATCTCACCGCCTCCTACAAAGGATTCGATTTCCGCGCACTGATCCAGGGTATCGGGAAAAGAGACTGGTACCCTAATCCCGGCAATCACTATTTCTGGGGCGTATATGCGCAACCGTGGACAAACGTACAGGTACACAACCTCGATCGCTGGACACCGGAAACACCTAATGGTTACTTCCCCCGTCTCAAATCATACATTGCGGAAGATGCCAGCGAACTGGGCGCACCACAAACAAGATACCTGCAAAACGCAGCCTATACCCGCCTGAAAAATGTTTCCATCGGGTATACTATTCCAAAATCCATCACGGAGAAATACAGGATAAACCGCTTCCGCGTTTATTTCAGCGCAGAAAACATCTTTACCATCTCCCATCTGAAGGCCAATATCGACCCGGAAGGACTGGACGGTTCTGTGTATCCTTACCAGAAAACATATTCGTTCGGTTTAAACCTGAACTTTTAATTTATTCAAACTACGGAACATGAAAAAGAAAAGGCTTTACTTATCACTCATCATACTGGGCTGTGCGGCAGCTTCCTGTAACAAGGATTTCCTGCAACGCGACCCGCAAACGGAAATATCCCCGGACGCTTACTTCAATTCACCACAGGACCTGAACACTTATATCAACGGCCTGTACGATGATAATCTTTCAGCGCCCTATGATGATAACAACTCCGATAACGTTTCCGGCAACACCGGCAGTGAAATGGATAAACTGGTGCATAACACCCTCGATGAGAATACTGTTGGCGGATGGGACGACTGGAACAAATTACGCAACATCAACTTCCTGCTTGATAACGCCGGTAAAGCGAAAGGCGATGCTGCCGATATTAATCACTACATCGGTATTGCCCGTTATTTCCGTGCAAGATTTTATTTTGAGAAGATAGCTACTTATTCCGATGTTCCCTGGTATGGTCATGCGTTAACGGATGTAGATCCCGACCTGTACAAAGGCCGTGATCCCCGTGCAGCAGTGGCTGATTCTGTGCTCGCCGACCTGCAGTTTGCCGTGGATAATATTAAGGCAGATGATAAAGACAACGGCACCCGCGTAAATAAATACGCCGCCCTTGCCCTTATGTCACGCTTCTGCCTTTTCGAAGGAACATTCAGAAAATACCACGATGAAATAAAGCTCGCCAATACGGCAGACGCTTTCCTGCAGAAAGCCGCATCAGCAGCACAGGAAGTAATGAACAGCGGCCGCTATGTTATTTACAACACCGGGAAAGGCGGGGAAGATTACCGCGCGTTGTTTTGCAGTCTTTCATTAAACGGCAACAAGGAAATCATCCAGTGGAGAGACTATCCGCAAAGTCTTGGTAAAGGAAACAATTCCCACACTGTACTCGGCTGGACCTGGTCGCTCAGCCAGAGCCTTGTATACAGCTACCTGATGAAAGATGGCACGCCGTTCACTTCACAGCCCGGTTATGATAAAATTGGCTTCACCGCTACATTCAAAAACCGCGATCCGCGTTTAGCCGAAACCGTAGCTTATCCCGGTTTCTCTTCCACGCAGGACAACAACGTTTACATTGCCAAACCCAACCTCGGCGCCTACGACCAGCTAAAATTCTATCCCCGCGACCCGAAACAACGCCAGGGATGGGATCTGAACTACACCGCCCTGCCCGTATACCGCTATGCAGAAATACTGCTCACCTTCGCTGAAGCAAAAGCAGAACTGGGCACCCTCACACAGGGCGACCTGGACCTATCTGTAAACCTGCTCCGTCGCCGTGTGCAGATGCCGGACCTCAACCTCACTACTGCCAATGGAAATATAGACCCGGTAATAAATGCAGCTTACACGGTAAGCGGCGCCAATAAAGGCGTACTGCTGGAAATACGCCGCGAAAGAAGAGTGGAACTGGCCTGCGAAGGATTACGCCTCAAAGACGTTAACCGCTGGAGAGCCGGCGCACGCCTGCAGGATGCTCCACAGGGCATGTATGTGCCCGCCCTTGGTGGTATTGATATGACGGGAGATAACGTTGCCGACATCGCTATCCTCCCCAACCTTACAGATACTTCTTCCATTGCCGGACTGCCCGCCGATGTAAGGGCAAAGTTGTTACGTTTCTACCTTATCGATAAAACCGGGGAGAATAATTTCTACCTCGAAAACGGCACCAACGGCCATATTAAATTTACCGCCGACCGCGCCGGCCGCACCTTTAAAGAGCCCCAGTATTACTATCGTCCTATTCCAAAACAACAAACGGTATTGAACGATAAACTTCGCCAGATATTCGGCTGGTAAACCGGGTAATAGTGATGAACAGGATTACCATGACCCTGTTTTTGCAGCGCATCCTGCAAAACAGGAATCATGGTAATCTCATTTATACCGTAATCATGCTTATCAAATAAATCTATTCATGAAAAAATTATGCTTAACCCTCCTCACCGTGTGCAGCCTGCAGGTACTGATGGCACAGGGGTTCAAGGGGCGGGTATTTACAGACATTAATAACGACGGACAACTCAATAACCAGGAAAAAGGACTTGCCGGTGTACGCGTGTCCGATGGCCTCCACGTTACCCTCACGGATGCCAATGGTAACTATCAACTCCCCGGTCATGCTAAAACAAGATATATATTTATAACCACCCCCACAGGGTACCGGTATACCAAATCGTTTTATATTCCTCTCGACAGTACATTGCCGGCTTACAACTTCGGTGTTCAGCCGGTAGCTAAAGCCAATCCCGCCACCGCAAAATTTGTGCGGCTGGCCGATACAGAAACCTACCAGTTTAACAACTGGATCACGGATGCAAAAGAATATGCCCGCAACGAAAACGCCGACTTCATGATCCACACCGGCGATATCTGTTACGAAAAAGGAATGGCCTTCCATGCACAATACATCAACACCCGTACCATGGGCGTACCTGTTTACTACTGCATCGGTAACCACGACCTGGTAAAGGGCCCTTACGGTGAAGCATTGTATGAGTCGCTGTTTGGACCGGTGTTCTACTCCTTCGACGCCGGCCCTGCGCACTTCATTGTAACACCCATGCGCTACGGCGATTACCAACCCTCCTACACCGCAGACGATGTAATACAATGGCTGAAAAACGACCTCGCCAACACCGCTCCCGAAAAGCCCGTGATCGTATTCAACCACGACCTGCTTACTTATGACACCCTCTTTACCATCCGTTCAAAAAACGACAGCATTAACCTGAACGAGCATCACCTCAAAGCCTGGATCTATGGCCACTGGCATATCAACTTTGCCCATACGCACGGCAATAGCGGCATCCGTTCCATCTGCGCAGCGCCGCCACCCGATGGAGGTATCGATAACTCCGCTTCCAACTTCGATGTGATCGGCGTAGATAAGAGCGGCGTTTCGTTTGTACAAAGGCGTTATACCTATGTG
>JBCNPS010000441.1:0-6510 GCA_039593235.1 Chitinophaga sp.
GGGAAGTGCAGCTGGCCAGTAGGCGTATAACGTGAAAGGTGGCTACGTGCGTTAGGAAAGGAATGGAAACCAGCATCACTCAACCTGAAAAATAATTATTGATGATAAAGTATCTGTTAGCAGCTTCGCTGATGTTGTTCTTCATTAACGCCAGTGCCATCACCCCTGCAGATTCCCTCCTGAAGCTCTGGTACCGGCAACCGGCGCAGCAATGGGTGGAAGCGCTGCCTGTTGGAAACGGCCGCATCGGCGCCATGGTTTTTGGAGGTATTCAACAGGAAGAACTGCAGCTAAATGAAGGCTATCTCTGGTCCGGCGTACCCCGCGATGGTAATAACCTACAGGCAAAAGAAACGCTGCCCCTTATCCGCCGGTTGCTGGCCGCCGAAAAATATATGGAAGCGGATCAGCTGGCCCGTAAAATGATGGGCACCTATAGCGCACGGTATCTTACACTGGGAAGTCTTTTTATCAGTAACGATATACCACAGGAAGCTACACGATATAAACGTGAACTGGATCTGAACAATGGAATAGCGCGCGTTAGCTACACGGCTAACGGTATTGCCTATACGAGAGAAGTGTTTTGCAGTTACCCCGGTCAGTTACTGGTTATACGATACGCAGCCGGTAAGCCGGGACAGCTTAATTTCAGCACCCGCTTTGCCAACCCGATGCCGCATACCAATTCAGTGGTGAACCCTCACTATGTAGTAATGAAAGGCAGATGCCCGGAATATGTGGCGGCAAGAGCTTATGAGTCCAAACAGATTGTTTACGGCGATAAAGGCATCAACTACGAAGTACATCTTGATGCCCGTGTAAGCGGGGGACAGGTGAAAGCAGATACCGGCGGTATACATATTTCCGGCGCCACCGAAGCCGTGCTGCTGTTATCAATAGGCACCAGCTATAAAAACGGGTTGGCCAATGATAAAGACCCGCATACAGCTGCTATAGCTCCTTTGCAACAAGCCGGAAGCTATTCACAATTATTGAAAGCACACGTCAATGACTATACGTCTTTATTCAACCGGGTACAACTTGATCTTGGAAAAGATAGCTCCGCCCTGCTACCAACAGACGAACGCTTAAAAGTTTATACCCTTCATGGTGGTAACCGCGATCCGCAACTCACTGCATTGTTGTATCAATACGGCCGCTACCTGATGATATCCGGTTCGCGTAAAGGCGGACCAGCTATGAACCTGCAGGGATTGTGGAATAAAGAGATGCAACCGCCGTGGGGCTCCAACTATACCATTAACATCAATACGGAAATGAATTACTGGCCGTCGGAAACAGCCAACCTGTCGGATTGCGGCAGCCCGTTGTTTGATTTTATAAAACAGCTGGCTAAACATGGGCGTATAACCGCTTCCGTTAACTATGGAGCAAGCGGCTGGACGGCGCATCATAATTCCGACATATGGGGCATGACCAACCCCGCCGGCGGCTTCGATTTTTCCGATCCAAGCGGTAACCCCAAATGGGCGATATGGCCCATGGGTGGCGCCTGGCTGAGCCGACATTTATGGGAGCATTACCAGTTCACCGGCGATAAGAAAATGCTGCAGCAGGTATACCCGGATCTGAAAGGAGCCGCCCTTTTTATGCTGGACTGGCTGGTGAAAAATAACGATGGACAATGGGTAACAAGTCCTTCTACCACACCGGAAAACAATTTCATGGTGAATGGCAAACGGGAGGGATCTGTAAGCGTTGCCACTACCATGGACCTCTCCATTATCCACGACCTGTTTAGTAACACCATCCTTGCGGCTGAGGTATTGCAGCAGGATGCTGCCCTGGTAACACGTATCAAACAAACCATGAAGGAAATGTATCCTTTTCATACAGGTCAGTATGGGCAATTGCAGGAGTGGTATAAAGACTGGGATGATCCGAAAGATTCCCACCGCCATGTATCCCACCTGTATGGTCTGTTCCCCGGGAATTTCATTTCACCACGCCGCGATACTGTACTAGCGGCAGCGGCTATACGTAGTTTATTACTAAGGGGAGATGGAGGCACCGGTTGGTCTAAATCATGGAAAATAAACTGGTGGGCCCGCCTGGAAGATGGTAATCATGCCTATACCATGTTGAATAAGCAACTGTTCCTCGCAGGCGGACAAACAGTGAGTGTTGCCGATAACAGTGGCGGATCCTATCCCAACCTGTTTGATGCGCATCCTCCGTTTCAGATCGATGGTAACTTTGGCGTAACCTCCGGTATTACTGAAATGCTGTTGCAAAGCCATGATGGCGTGTTATACCTGCTGCCGGCATTACCGGATGCCTGGCCCTCAGGCAGTGTGAAGGGATTAAAGGCCAGGGGTGGTTTTGAAGTAGACATGGAATGGAAGAACGGACAGCTTACATATGCCGTGGTCCGTTCCGCATTGGGCGGAAATTGCCGTATTCGTACGCAGGTGCCCGTTAGTATAGATGGTAAACCTGGAAAAGTGGCTACTGGCGTCAATACCAACCCATTTTACCAGTTACCCTTCCCGGTGCGAACTGTTGTAAAAGACCCAACGAAATTACCGGTGTTGCAGCTGAAAAAAGTTTTTGAGTATGATTTTTCTACTGCACCCGGTAAAACTTATAATATCTTATGAACTGCTTTAAACACATACTCAGTATAGCCTTTACCGTTATTAAGGCTGCAGCTTCCGCACAGGTAAAAGGCGATGACGGGGCATTCTGAGTCTGCAGGCAGTTTCCCGTGATAGCCAGGTGGCTGGCAGATCAACGGTAAAGAGTTAATGAGCTTATTTGAACTTACACTACAACCCAAATAATCCACGATGAGAAAATATAAGTGGTTTTTAATGGCTGTTTTACTATGCTGTACCATCAACGTGCAGGCAGGAACTCCGGCGCAATTCATCCAGGCGCTGAAAAGCAGTACACCGGTGGTGTATACTGCTAACGGCAGCATAGCGCCGGATTATATTAAAGTGATCCGTAGCTGGAAAAAAGATTATTGCGAAGTACGTATAGTCAACACCGGTAGTACACCGTTGAGGTTGAAGGAAGTAGTAACAGGCGTAGCCGGTAAAATACTGCCATCTGCTACTCCCTTTTATGCAGAAGGCTTCCAGATGCTCACACAAACAGCAGGTACGCTTGCACATCCTGAAACGTTGGGCAACTATACAGATGCCGGGCATTATAAAATTCCCCAGCCGGAAGGTTACCTGGCGGTATACAACCTGTTGCGTTTATATCCTGCAAACAGCCACCAGGTATTACTTGGATATACTTCCAGCAGGCGTTTTGTTGGCAAGTTTTATATTTCGGCAGATACCATCAAAGCCGTAACCGACCTGGAAAACCTGGAACTGGCTCCCGGTGCAGATTTTAAGCTGGAAGAATTAATGGTGATCACCGGCGGGGATGGAAATGTACTGTTGGACCGCTTTGCTGCCAGGATCCAGGAACACCATCCGCGGCTCCAATTCAAACAGCCGCCTACAGGCTGGTGCTCCTGGTATTGTTTTGGGCCCAGGGTAACCGCCCGGAATATTTATGATAACCTGGATTATATAAAGAACAATATCCCCGCGTTGAAATACATACAGGTAGACGATGGTTACCAGCCGCATATGGGCGACTGGCTCGAATCGGGAAATTCTTTCGGGGGAAATGTACAGCAGGTACTGCATACGATCCGGGAAAAAGGTTTTGAACCGGCTATTTGGGTGGCGCCTTTTATTTGCGACAGCAATGCTGCTGTTTATAAAGATCATAAGGACTGGTTGGTGAAAGATGCATCAGGAGCGCCTTTGCGCAGCGACCTGGTTAGCTTTGGCGGCTGGCGCCTGAAGCCATGGTATGTGCTGGATGGTACAAATCCGGCTGTGCAGCAACACCTGGAGCAACTGTTCCGTACTATGCGCAATGAATGGGGCGTTACTTATTTTAAGCTGGATGCTAATTTCTGGGGAGCCATTCATGGCGGCCATTTTTTTGATACCAAAGCTACAAGGGTAGAAGCGTACAGACGGGGTATGGAGGCTATTCTCAAAGGCAGCGGGGATGCTTTTATACTGGGATGTAACCATCCGCTGTGGCCTTCATTAGGATTGGTACATGGCAGCCGCAGTTCTATGGACATTAAACGTACCTGGTCTGTATTTGAGCGTTCCGGGCGGGAAAACCTTTACCGGGCCTGGCAAAACGGCCGCCTATGGTGGAATGATCCTGATTGCCTGCTACTTACCGGCAATATGCCCGATAATGAATTTAATTTTCATGCGGCGCTGTTATATGCTACAGGCGGCATGTTACTAAGTGGAGATGATCTTACAAAGATATCACAGGAACGGCTACACGTTTTGAGAAAGATGCTGCCACCAGCGGCGAAGGCCGCTGCTTTCGAAGGCACAGGTTTTGAAGTTGGCAAACTGGCCACGGCGGCAGGTAAACAGGTGATCCTTCTCAACTGGCAATCATCTTCCAAAAAACTAACGGTAAAACTGGATCAGCAATACCAGGTATCAGATTACTGGACCGGCGCAGACCTCGGGATTCATAAAGATTCTTTTGTAATGGACCTGGCGGGGCATGATGGCCGGGTATTGTTATTAACACCAAAAAAATAGTTCCATGCGTATTTTCCTGCTGGCTTTGTTCATCACTGTTTTCTGTAGCATACGGGCACAATCTCCTTTTCAGCAACAGCTGCTTAAAGATACGCGACCGGCGGTGATCAAACGGGCTGTCTGGGCGCTGCAACAGGCCCCTCAAACAATTACGGCTTTCCGTTGCGATCGCAGTGCGGGTGGTTTACACGATTTTTATTCAGAAGGGGATTACTGGTGGCCGGACCCGGCAAACCCCAACGGGGCTTATATTCAGCGCGACGGTGAAACCAATCCCGGCAACTTCGTGGCACACCGGCAGGCTATGATCCGCTTCAGCCGGGTAATGGGTGCATTGGCGGCAGGATATATCGCTACCAAAGACAATACTTATTTACAGCATGCATTGTTACATGCGAAGGCATGGTTTGAAACAACCGCTACACGCATGAACCCTTCTCTGTTGTATGCACAGGCCATTAAAGGAAAAGTAACCGGCCGCGGCATTGGTATCATTGATACCATTCACCTGATGGAAGTGGTGCAGGCATTGCGTATTATGGAAAAGGCAGGCGCCATTCCTGCGGCCGATCTGCAGGCCTTTAAAAGCTGGTTCAGCGAATATCTGCAATGGCTTACCACCCATCCTTACGGGAAAGATGAAATGAATGCGGCCAATAACCATGGCACCTGCTGGGTAATGCAGGTGGCGGCGTTTGCCCGTTTTACCGGTAACCGGGAAATAGAGGACCTCTGCAGGAACCGTTATAAAACCGTATTACTACCCCGCCAGATGGCAGCCGACGGGAGTTTCCCGCTGGAGTTGAAACGCACCAAACCTTATGGTTACTCCCTGTTTAACCTTGATGCCATGAGCACCATCTGCCAGTTGCTGAGCACGCCGGATGACGACCTGTGGCACTTTACAGCCGACAGCAATAAAAGTATTGCCAGGGGAATTGCCTGGCTCTATCCATATGTAAACAACAAAAACAGCTGGCCTTATGCACATGATGTGATGTATTGGAATAAATGGCCGGTGGCGCAGCCCTTTCTTATTTTCGGTGCGGCAGCGCTTCAAGAGCCGGTGTATTACCGGCTATGGTTATCGCTCAACAAGGACCCTGAAGAGGAAGAAGTGCTGAGAAACCTGCCTGTACGGAACCCTCTTATCTGGTTATGAGCGGGTTAGAATTTACAATTATTTAAGATTCAGATGTTTTATTTTCTTAATATAAATGCTTAACTTTAACTAACTATACACTATGTTTAAACTTTAGAGAAATGAGTTGGATGGACGACTTGTATGTTATTTACCAGAAACTGGATGCCACCGGTTGTGAAGAGGTAAAGCATAACATTTTAAAAGCCCAGATTGATGGCTGCAACCGCGGAGAGATCTATTTCCTGGTATTGCAACAACTGGTACAGATCAAAGCAGGTAAGGCGCCTGTTTATGAGTTGATTAAAGGAGAAGTAGAAAGCATTATCCACTGTAGTAAAGGACAATACCTGAATTAATTATTTTAATTCTTCTATCAGTTTCTGCACTTTGAGGTAATTCGGCGCACCCGATGGGATTTTTAATAACCATTCGAGGCATTGCTGTTTACGTCCTTCTTTCAGGTAGCTCAAGGCCATATAAAATGCAGCCTCATACCGAAGCTCGCTGTTGTTGTTAAAAACAGCCAGCAGATCTTGTCGTGCAGGCCCGGTTTGATTCTGATCGATCAATGCCACCCCGCGATAGTAGCGGGCGTATAAGTTGCCCGGGTTGGCGGCCAGTGCTTTGTTCAGCAGCAATACAGCTTCATTGAAGTGGCCATGATTAAACTGTACAATGGCTTCTTCGGGGAGCCGCAGACTGTCTATATCCGGGATCTGCATTTCTGTAGAAGCAAATTGCCGGTAAATATTC
>JBCNPS010000442.1:0-6477 GCA_039593235.1 Chitinophaga sp.
GCTGCGCCTGCAATTTATGAAAACAGCCGCCGGGAAAATAATAGCCGGCAGCGGTATCCGGAAAGATCGCCAATGGTTGCAGGGCAATGGCCATAAAATATTCCTGCTTACGGCTAAGGAACCGCAAATCAGTTTCGGCAGTTTCTTTCCTTCCTGGAACGGAACAAAAGCATCCGGCTCTTTCCAGAGCCGTGGAAAAACGTTTTCAGTGCTCGCGCCTGAAAGTCTTACCAATCCTTTCTTAGCCGGCACACTGCAGGAATGCATACCTGTTGCTGTGAAGCAAATTAACAGCAGGGCGCTGGAAGTTACTTATCAAACAACCGGTGGTCAGTCCGTAAAAGGCGCCTGGCAACTTGATCCGGGCAGTAATCACCTGTTACTAACGTTAACGTATATACCAAAAGAAGCCGGTTGTGTTAGTTTTGTGGTGGCCGCCTTTGAAAGCGCAAATAAAGAAAACGTAGCGGCCATACAAGCGCCGCCAATGTTCCAGTACCAGCGCATCCCGGATCACCCTGTACTGCTGCCTTCCGCCATGATGCCGCAGCCCTTGGCCATTATGGAAACAAAGCAGGGCATCAGCACTTTTGTAGCCGGTACACCGGCGGATTTTCCGCTGGACTGGGGCGAAGCCGGCACTTCACCTATAGGCTTCACGATAAAGAATAAGGAGAATGAAGTACAGCCCGTGGCATTGTCGCCCATACCGGGCCTGGACAATTCCAGGCTTGCGGCCGGCCAGCCGCTTACCCGTGAATTTGCACTGGGCGCATTACCGTCCGGCTGGAACGATGCACTGGCGTATATTTCAGACAGTATTTATAAAGTACGGGATTACCGTTCCCAAGAGCATATCTCTTTAACCGAAACTGTATTCAATATTACGGACCTGGTGCGTAACGATACGGCGGCAGGCTGGGCGCCTGAGCTGAAAGGCTTTTACGATATTGAAGCCGATCCGAAAGTAACGCCCACCGTGGTACAGGCAGCTCCGCTGGCGGTGATTTCAGCAGCGGTGCTGGAAAAGGACGAAGCGTTTTATATCAGCAGGGCATTGCCTACCATTGAGTATACTTTGTCGCGCAGCGGGTTCCGCTGGTCGAATGGAGTGGCCGGCACGCCGTTTAATAAAGACAGGCAATCGCTGGTGCTGAGCCCTTTCAATTCACAGTTCACCACCGCGTATTATGAAGGCTTGCAGCAGTTGCTGGGAGCGGCCAATCCCTGGCTGAAGGAAATAGCGCTTCCCGGGAATCGTATCAGGCCGGCTAAAGGATATTCCGTGAATATTCCAGCATGGACGCAGGAACTGGCGGCTTACCGTTTTACAAAAGATCAAAGCTGGCTGAAAGCGGCAATAACAGATGCAAAAGCATACATTTCAAAGGAAGTGTATGGGGTACAAACCAGGCCGTTGAGCAAACAACCTTTTTATAACGCATCGTTTTATGCGTACTGGTGGGATCTCACAGATCTGTATGATGTTACAAAAGATACTTCCTTCCTGCGCGCGGCGGAAACTTCCGCATTTCAAACGCTGGCAGGTATCAGGGTGTACCCGTTGGTAAAGAACGGGCTGCAAACCATTCACCCGGGTAATGTATATGATGGTAATACTACCCTGTGGTGGAAAGGCGGTGAAAAATACCGGCTTGGTTTTCCGAGAAAGAAAGGCGATGTGCAGGAGAAACAGGTGCCGCAAAGCCTGGTATCGCCCGTGGGGCTGGGGTTTGAGCAGCCTTTTACTTTGTTCGATCCCGGGAAGCTGGTACGGCCGGTGTTCATGAGCAGCTGGGCGCCTCACCTGTTACGTTTATTTTATGAAGATAATAAAGCGATATTTGAAACCTATGCACGCAATGCCGTAATAGGCCGTTTCACTAATTATCCCGGCTACTATGCCACCGGTTTTACAGATATTACCATGCAGCCGGATTTCCCCTACAAAGGCCCGGATGTAAGCTCTGTATATTATCATCATATTCCGCCTCACCTGGCTTTTACGCTTGATTTCCTTATTACCGAAGCCATGCAGCGATCACAGGGGAAAGCGAATTTTCCCTATGGCAAACAGGATGGGTTTGTGTGGTTCAACAACAGGATCTTTGGCGGTGGCAAGGGGAAAGTATTTGACGATGCTGCGGTGCAGCTTTGGATGAAAAGAGGACTGGTGCAGATAAGCGATCCCGCCGTAAACTATGTGACCGCTGTTTCAGGTAACCGTTTCTGGCTGTTGCTGCTGAATGAATCGGCTAACCAGGTAAACGCGGATATCCGTATCGGGAAAGAAGTAGCGGTGCAGGATGAAGTAACAGCAGCTTATTATGCAGAGGCCGCTGCTTCGCCTGTAAATATAGCTATGCACAACCGGCAATTACGTGTAGCCGTTGGCGGTAAGGGTTTCTCCGCGGTGTCGTTTTCATTGGCTGTAAAGAAGGAAGTAAAGCCGGTAGCGCCGGTAAACAACGGGATGCAGGTACTGGATATGGGTCCGGGTATTGGCAAATGCTATGCTTTCCGGATACGTTCTCCTTTCGGATGGGACGCTGTGTATACTTACCTGGAATCGCCCCCTGAAGAAGGTTTACAGGCTACTTTCCGCCTGAACGGAGAAAGCCGCGTGGTAGCCGCCTATCCTTATGAAACCTCGTTCCATCCCATTGGTGAAGAGGCGGAAGTGGCGCTGGAAGTAGCAATACGCACAGCAAACGGGCAGGTGAAAAAGAGAACCATTCATTTTGATCACAACGCCAAACGATAGTAGTATGAAGCATTATTTTATCGGGGTATTATGTATGGGAATGTTATTGCAAACAGCTGCGCAGAGCAGGGAAGATGCCGAACGAGCCAGGCTCATTGCTGCCTCGCAGGCGGGCGCTTCGCCATTGTATTTTAATCCGGCTGATCCTGCCATACCGCTGATCACACCCGGCAATTACAATAACCCGGCTGAATGTACGGTGCGCGGCGGCATGCCTCATTTCTTTAAAAAAGTAGCCGCAGGGAAACCAGTCACTATAGGGTTTATAGGCGGCAGCATTACACAGGGCAACCAATGCTACCGCCCGCAAACGGCCAGGTATATCCAGTCCATGTACCCAGGGGTAACCATGAAAGGCATTAATGCCGGCGTTTCCGGAACGGGGACGGACCTCGGCGCCTGCCGCCTTAAAGATCAGCTGCTGCAACACCACCCTGATGTGATATTTGTGGAGTTTGCTGTGAATGGCGCCTATACGGATGGTATGGAAGGCATCATCCGGCAGATCCGGCAATTTGATCCTGCCATTGATATCAGCCTGATCTATACTATCCATAACGAACAAACGAAAATATATACAGCAGGCAATATCCCGGAAAACATCCAGGGACTGGAAAAGATAGCGGAGCATTACCACCTGCCGTCGATTCACCTGGGCATGGAAGCCGCCGTGCTGGAAAAGGAGGGCAGGCTGGTATGGAAGGGGGATAGCGCCACCGCCGCCGGCAGGATTGTTTTCTCCACCGATGGCACGCATCCCATCACCGCAGGAGGAAATCTTTATGCGGCGGCCATTGCAAGAGGGCTGAAAAAAATGAAGCAGTATATCCCGACATCTCCCTATACCTTACCCGCTCCGCTGATAGCAGATAACTGGGAAGATGCCGGCATGTATGCTCCGGAAGACATTGCCACATTCAGCGCAGGCTGGAGCAAGGAGAATCCCGCCGGTTCCCCGCAAAAACAATTTACCGGCTGGTTCCCCTATATCATGAAAGCGGCGCAACCCGGCGCTTCCTTTACCTGCAAATTCAAAGGCAGTATGTTTGGCTTTTTTGATATCGGCGGCCCCGAAATGGGGCAGCTGGAAGTGATCATCGACGGAACGCCGGTGCGGCTGGCCGACAGCGGCCTAAAAGGCACCCGGCAGTTAAAGGTAGTGGATGCCTCCGCACCGGATGGCAGCAATGTCATCAACCGGTTCAATAATTACTGCAACAACAGGTACCGCGGACAATACGAATTTATTAAACTCAGTCCCGGCATACATACCGTTACCCTGCGGGTATCTTCCCAAAAAGCAGATAAAATAAAGATCCTGGGAGATAAACAACTGGAAGATATTACCCGGAACCCGGCGAAGTACGACAAAACAGCCGTGTATATCGGGAAGATCCTGCTGAGAGGAACACCCCTGTAACAACCATCTTACTTTATGGGAACATTCCCGGGAAATGGGAATGTTCCCAACTTTTTTACCCGCCTGATATTTTGAAGTTACGCGGGGCACACTGTTAATTTGAAGGATCAAAAAAACTGATTTCACGTTTATATGCGGCGCCTGTTAATCATCGCTTTTTTATTGCCTGTTCACATTGCCCTGGCTACAGATACTTTACTGTTGCATAGTCCGCATAAAACCCTGTGTGCAAAGCTCTTCACGGTACAGGGGCAGCTCATGTACCAGTTGCAGGCCGGTAAACAGCTGGTGCTTATGCCTTCCCGCATGGGGATCAAAGTGAATAATAAAATGGTGGGGGACCAGGTACAACAGGTGATCATCTCCCTGAAAAAAAATATTGATGAAACAAACCCAACACGACTGAATGCCGCGGTTGCCACACAACACGGTATCGCCTATACGATAACGGTGCAGGAAAATAATACCCCCTTCCAGGTGGAGTGCAGGATGTTCGACAACGGCTGCGCTTTCCGTTATATTATGAACGGAACAGGTGAGCATCAAGTACAGGAAGAGCAGACCACTTTTACCGTACCCGCTTCCTCCGGCGTATGGTACTTTGAACGCAACAGCAGCTGGAAGCTTCAATCGTATGCCGGCCTGTGGCAGCATACGGATATAGGGCGGTTACCCGTGGTTTCTTCGCAGGGGCCTATCCAGGGCAAACCGCTGGTAATTGAACTGCCGCAGAAAAAATACGCGGTAATTACGGAGGCCGCCTTGTATAACTACAGCGGTATGCGGCTCAAAGCTTCCATCGGTGGCGCATTACAGGTGAACTTCACCGAAGGGGATGCCGGGTTTACCGTGAAGGGCAAACTGGTAACACCGTGGAGAACCATTCTTTACGCCAATGATCTTAACGCTTTGGTAAATAACCACGTCATCGAAGATCTTAATCCAACACCCGATAGCCTACTGTTTGCCGACAGGTCCTATATCAGGCCGGGTAAAAGCGTGTGGAGCTGGATTACAAGGAACGAACACTATATGGAGCCGGCGGAAGAAATGCGTTTTATTAACGCCGCTGCTACACTGGGATTTGAATATACATTATTGGACGAAGGCTGGGAAACCAAATGGCCACATAAATGGGAACAGGTGAAAACATTGTGCAGCGAGGCCGCAGGAAGGGGAGTACGTATCTGGGTATGGAAACATTCCAAAGAGATAAGGGATACCACGAGCCGCAATCACTTCCTCGATAGCGTAGCTATGGCAGGCGCTGCAGGCATCAAAACAGATTTCATGAACAGCGAGGCCCAGCCGCTGATAGCATTTGAAGAAGGATTGCTGAAAGCTGCCGCCGCCAGGAAACTGATGGTGAACTTCCACGGTTGCCAGGCGCCCACCGGGGAAAGCAAAACATATCCCAATGAAATGACCCGGGAAGGCATTCGCGGGATGGAGCTGAATATTATGAAAGAACCTATCCCCGCATGGCATAACGCTGCATTGCCTTTTACACGTTTTCTTTGCGGGCACGGCGATTATACGCCCGGTTTTTTCAGCAACAGGGGCGCCACTACCAATACACATCAACTGGCGTTGCTGTACCTGTTCAACTCGCCGTTTCAATGCATCGCGGAAAACCCGGTGAGGTTACTGGAAGACAGCACCTATACCCCCATTCTTCCCCTGCTGAAAACGTTGCCGGTAACCTGGGATGAAACCATTGTATTGCCTGGCAGCAGCATTGGCCGCATGGCTGCCTTTGCGCGGCGGAAGGGCCACGATTGGTACGTGGCGGTGATCAATGGAACGGATAGTGTAAGCGTCTTCACCCTGCAACCATCTTTTCTCGATAAAAAAATAAAATATAAAACAACACTGATCACCGATTCCCCGGATGGTAACGCATTTGTTGCATCCTCTCCGCGTATCCATGCAAGGGGGCGCAGGAAAATAATGATCCCTGCAACGGGCGGTTTTGTTTTACACATAGCAGCACCTGGTAATGAAAATGATTAAAGGATTATATAGCGGCATCTTCTTCCTGTGCATAGCAGCAACGGCTGTGCAGGCGCAAACCCGTGTAAAGGTGAACCGGCAGCAGGTAGTTATCACCACGGCAGGCCGGCAGTATGCGTTCGCACCTTCGTTCACTGTATTGTACAACATTGCGGACCCGGGCATGGCATTAAAGCCGGCAGGCATTAAGCACGTGGAATATAATGTACTCACCTGGAAAGTAACCGACACCGCTAAAGCAGGATTCAGGCAAAAGAAAGTAAATGCATCCGTGGCAGGT
>JBCNPS010000443.1:0-6437 GCA_039593235.1 Chitinophaga sp.
CAAAGGGTGTTTGGTTACCGCCCCGGAGCCAGTAGCGGCGGCCGTTGAGATACAGGAATCCATCCTTTGCTGCAAAGGTACGGAAGCCGGAACTGATGGTAGTGCTGTCTGTAATGCGGCTGTTGCTTTCGAGGGAAAAAGTAAAGTTGTAGAGGTTGGGCGTTTGCGGCGACCATAACAATGGTTGCAGGTGATCTATTGTATAGTGCAGGGTTTTCTCCTCTCCTGCCCTGATAACGGCGCCGGCTAAACGCTTTCCGTTATATAAACCTGGAATGTCCATATTAATGGCAAAGGGCTGTTCCTTTTCCGTATTATTTTTCACGGTAACATCAAACCCTGCGCCGGTAAGACCGGGCCGGATGAATACGTCAGTGATGGCCAGCGGCTCCGTAATGAGCAGGGACACCGGTTGCCAGATGCCCGCGGGATCGTCGTTGTAGAAGCCATGCGCCAGGTCTTTCAGCATTTTGTTGGTTACTTCCACGCTCACCGCCACGTCTACTACTTTGCCGGCGTCTTTGATGCCGGTTACATAATCGCGGATCACTTTCACGGTAACCAGGTTCTTTCCTGCTTTGAATAATCCTTTGCCGTTGATTTCGAATTGACCGAACATGCCGGTATGTTTACCTGCGGGTTTCCCGTTAATGTATACTTCGGATACTTTGGATACGGCATCAAAGCGAAGAAGGGTTTCCTTTTGTTCAATGCCCGCCGGGAGGTTGATCCATTGCCGGTACCAGGCGGCGTTTGTCTTTTTATAATCAAAAGTATATCCTTCACACCTGGCCGTTTCCCGCTGGAAATAGGCATCAGAGGCGCCCTTGGGGTGACGGCCAAACGTTTCACCGTGTAGCCATATCCGTATGGGATTCCAGAAATCGGGCACGTTCATGGTATGCCACTGTTCATCGCTTTCCTGCGGGGAAATGGCCTTGCTTTCATCGGCCAGCTGGTATACCGGCATAAACAGCCAGTTACCGTTAAGCGATACCTCCGTGCGCGGCCGGCTGATATCCGCTACTGCGATAGGATGATAAGCATCGCGCTGTTGTTTACGCAGCATTTCTTTTCCCTTAACAGTAGCGCCGGCGGCGTATTCCTTACGGGGCACGCCTTCCAACGCATTGTCCGGCAAAGGTGTAATGCTAAGATCGTCGTAACGGGTGCTGATCCAGCCGCCGCCGAGGGTCACTTTCCCTGATGGCGCAAGATTACTGTTACTATCGGTAACGTCTATACGCGGCAGGGATTCATCATTGAGGAATACGCGGATACGTGCGCCACATACTTCTACCCGCAGGCTGTACCATTTACCGGGAGCGGGATGAAAATCCAGTGTGCGCAGGGCCAGGAACTCATCGGTGCCCATATAACCAAGGCGGCTGAGATAAAGATTATTCTGCCGCCCTCCCCTGAGCGCCAGGATGTAACGGTCGTTCCGGTTATATGCCCGGAAACCGGCCCAGATCTGCACTTCACTGGCCGTATCCGGCGTACTGGCGCGGAAGCTGAAGCGGTAATTCTTCAACGAGGAATCGCCGAAGGCGGCATAGGCATTTTGTGTTTGCAGGATACCATCCTGTTGTATCACTGAGCCTTTGCCCACAGTTTCCAGTGTTACTTTTTTACTGAATGTGATCTGCTGCTGGCAGAATGCGCTGCCTGCCGTGAGCAGCAGCGCCGCTAAGATCCTTACGCTGTTTATCATCTTACAAAAACTTTTCTTATACTAAAAAATTAAGGGGCCGGGAAACGGCCCCTTCTGTTATTACGTGATCCAAATTGAATCTTCCACGATTCTCAGTCGTTACAGTGGGTTATTTCTTAAATTGCTTTTTTACAATATTGAGATAAAGTTCCCCGTAGCTTTCGGCCGGTTCAAGCTGCATGTCTTCTGTCCAGTTATTCCAGCCGTCGATCATGATCAGCCGTGTTTTATTACTGGCATTCATTTTAGCCACATTGCACAGTTTTATGAACAACGCGCCGCTATCGGTACGCGGATATTCCGGGTTGGTACTGGTGGGCGTATTGATCTTCCAGCTATAAGCCGGCGTGATGTTAGGCACATAGTCGGCCCCGAAATTCTTCTCAAAATAATCCTTCGAGTATTTCCAGTTCTGATCTATCGTTTGCGGCAGCAGGTACCAGCGGTCCCAGTTGTTGATCTGTGAGCTGAACGACTGGTGATAGATGGCGTCTACACAGCCTTTGAAACGGATCTCGTAGCGGGCGGGCGGTGTCCAGCGGTCCTGCATACCTACTATGTAAGGCTCTACGCCCAGTGCTTTCAGCTGGCTTCTCAGCGTATCATAAATTGCTTTGTTGCTGTCGGAAAACAACGTTTGTGCGTTCTGGATATACAGCAGTGGTTTATTGCCCACCTTCATATAATGCGCATCCTGCATGTAAGGCACAATGCGGCGGAAATCGTTGAAGAACTGCGCCAGTTTGAGCTTATCCTTTTCGATAGGATTGGTGGCACTAAGTCCGCCGTAAGTACCGGTGCTGAAATTGTACGACATGGCAAATTTCATCTGGCCTTCGCCGTCGGCGTCAATGAACCCGCGGATCAGCGTGGAATCCGATTTGTAGTTATTGGCATCCCTGTTGGGAGAGCGGAACGAGAACACGAAATAATCCAGCCCGGCTTTCACACCATAGGCAATATGTTTGGGCATAACGCCTGCGGTAAGTACCCCGTTGGGCATGCCGTATTTCCCTACTACCGGCACCTCTTTGATATTGGCGTTCCAACCGCCGAAAGAAGTATAGAAAGCGCCTACCACGTAATTCTCCGTTACCGGTACATCCGGTATTTCGTAGTTCAGGATATTATCATCCACAGAAGGACCGGTGATGTCTTTTTTACAGGCGTTAAGCAACAGGAAAGCGGCTGCCGCCAAAAGTATATTAACACGTTTCATGATGTCAGTTTTTAAGGATGATAAGTCTGGGTGATCGTGTATTTAAACCCATCCCTTTGTGCAGCTGCAGCCAGCTCCTGTACGGTAGTGCCATACCATTTCTGGATGAAGCGGTAATCGTAAGCAGCCGGCGCATTGTTCCAGTCGGGCACTGTATAAGGTTTTGCAAAATGCAGCTCCTGGTAAATATCGTAGTCGTCGGTACGGGTTACACCCAGTTCCTTCAGCGCGCTCTGGTAGCCCACAGGGTTCAGGTTTACCACGGAAACGGGGTACGACATTCTTCCCGGCACATCCGAATAAGTTGGGTTGGCGGAGTAAGAAGAATTACCACCCGGGTTAGTATGCGGTGGCAGGCGGAACACGCGTGTTCTGCGTTCCAGGCACCAGCAGTCGAAACCACCGTCGGGGAAATAATTCAGCCAGCGCTGTACCCATATTTTTGTAAGCGGATCCGCAGCAATATTGGCGTTGGTAAGACTCAGGTAATTATTAAACCCTGTACCCGTGGTATTCCATTTAATACCATCGCGGCCTTTGTATTCATCGCGGAGGGTGGTACTGATATTCCAGTAGGCAAAGTTGGCATCTATGCCTGCATAGTAATATTGCTCTGCGCTCAAACTACCGCCCAGCCCCATTTGTGCGGCTTCCGCTTTCAGGAACAATGCTTCTGCATAAGAGAGCATGATAATAGGCCGGCCCGCCTGGTAAATGATGGGGTTGGCGTTGGAATAACTGTTGATGTTAGAGCTGCCCACAATGTCAGCCTGGCCTGCAAGTGCGCTCCATCCCGCCAGCTTGGTACCGGCCTTGGGCTGGCCAAGATAAGGGATGGGATAAGTAACCACTCTCAGCGAATCATCTGCTATGCTGGTGAGCGTGTCTGTTAAAAGAAGGCGGTTGGCCGTAGGCACCGTGTCGTAATATACATTGAGGCGCGGATCTTTATAAGACCTGAACACGGTGAACAGGAACTCGCTCATTTTTGGCGCCTGCCCGGATGCGCCGGGGGCGTATGGAAAGTACTGGTTGGACTTGATGTATTTAATGAAATACGGGTTCTCATTATTATTTACATTTTCGAAGCTCATCTTCGCGGTTTCCGCTTCAGTGCTGATAGTAGCGGATTCATTGGCCATTACTTCCGTGATGTGCTGCCGTGCAACAGCGCCCATATTCTTTTGCGTACGTATCGCAATTTTCAGGCGCATGGTATTGGCAAACTTGATCCAGTTTTGCAGGTTGCCGTTGTAGATCGCATCATATTTGAGCTTGTCGCCGTTCAGCTGGATCTTAGCTGCTGCATCTTTTAATGTAGAGAGCACGTAGCTGTAAACGGTATCTTCATTTTCAAACAGGATGGTCGACAGGTATTCCGGGTTGTTGGCCTGGTACAGCGGCACAGCGCCGTAGTTACCGGCCATAATGGAATAGGCGTATGCCTGCAGGATACGGGCCACCTGTACGCGGTTGTTATAGAGCGAATCGCTGCCATAGTTGATCACCACCTGGTTAAGATTGCCCAGTACGCCCTGGTAAAATGTTTGCCACAGGCCGGCGTCTGTTACATCGTACCTGTTGGCCTGCTGGCAAAGCAGGTGGCCCAGGTCCCAGTATTTGCTGGTATTATAATCCGCCATGCGGCCGTTCATATTTTTTACCGCGGCCAGGATACTTGCTTCCGGGGCCGCATCTTTGAACTGTGTAGGGTCCGTGTTCAGGTTCTCAAAATCCCGCGTGCAACCCCAGCACATGATCGTTATTAAAGAAAGGATATATACTGCTTTCATGATACACATTTAAAAAGTTACTTTCAGGTCAAATCCATAAATAGAGAACGGGAAAGATCCGCCGGACTCAATACCCTGGGCGTTTCCGGTAGTGTTGGCAGCTTCCGGATCGATGCCCTGCGGCGTGTGTTTGAAGAGGGTCCACAGGTTGCGGCCTACAAACGCCAGGCGTGCAGATCTTACCGGTGTTGTTTTCAGGATACTGGCCGGCAGGGCGTATCCGAAGATCAGCTCACTAAGGCGGATATTGGATGCGTTGAAAGTGATAGCCGGCGTATTATTCAATACCATGTCGGAATTGTAGGTAGTTGGATTCATCCAGATACCGCTTTTTTTACCGGGGATCATACGGCCGTCTTTATCGAGGATGTTTTTACCGGAGGCGTCTACCAATGGGAAATAGGCTTCCTGGTAACGGGCGCCTTTGGGCCTGTCCGCATCGCCGTATACAGTATTGCCTTTACTGTTAGCCTGACCAACGCCCATTCTTTCCTGGTCGTTTTCCCCGAGGATCACATTGCTCAGCAGGAACTCATCGCGGCCATACAGGCTGGCAATGGTGTTACCCGCAAAGTTGGCGCGGCCATAGGAAGCGGAATAAATAACGCCGCCCCATTTCACGGTGAAGAGGAAAGAGAGATCAAATGCGCCGTATTTAAAAGCGGAACCCAATGATCCGATCCAGTCGGGGTGGAAATTGCCCAGCACTACATTCGGATCAGCAATGGTTCTTCCGTTGGAAGGATTCACGATGAGGGTATCGCGTACTTTATAAGGCGCATTGCCGGTAAGCACGCCATACTGCTGGCCAACAATGGCATTTACCGTGGCGCCCAGGTTGGTACCAAGACTCAGCCTGTCGATGTTAGGCACCAACGATATTACCTTGTTCCTGTTCATTGACCAGTTGGCCATTACATTCCATCTCAGCTTTTTTGTTTGCAGGGCCACCGCATTCAGCGACAGCTCCACGCCCTTGTTCTGCATTTCGCCTGCGTTGAGGATCCTGGTGGAGAAGCCTGTTTCCGTAGGGATCTGCGGACGGATGATCTGGTTGGTAGTGTTGGACTGGTACACGTTTGCCGTGAACTGGATGCGGCTTTTAAACAGGGCCAGTTCCACGCCCGCTTCTCTCGACAATGTTTTTTCCGGTTTCAGTTCCGGGTTGTTCAGCTGGTTGCCGTTACCATAGTTCAGGTAAGGATTGCCCAGGAACAAACCGCCGTATGGATAAGTAGTGTACAGCGACAGTGGTGGCGCGGCATTACCCACCTGTGCTACCGATGCTCTTAATTTTCCGTAGTTGATGAAGCTGTTTTCCGGGAGGAAATTGGAGAATACGAAGCTACCGCTCACAGAAGGATAAAAGAAAGAGCTGTTGTTTACAGGCAGTGTAGATGACCAGTCGTTACGACCCGTGATCCCCAGGTCGCTGCCCACGGCGACGAAGGTCGCGCCCATGTCCAGATAGCGGCGCGCATCGGCCTCGACCGGCGCGAGGATGCCGACCGGCTTTCCCGCCGCCTTGCAGGCCGCGAAGATCGCGGCCATCGCCGCCTGCACGTCCGGGTGGTTCGGGTTGCCGAGCTGTCCGTAGCCGGCGGCCAGGTCCTGCGGGTAATCCTGCTCCAAGACAATTTACCCGCCGAAGGCGGGTGCTACTGCTGCAATATGAACGCAGTATTAGTTCTCCGATGCCGCCCATTGTTTG
>JBCNPS010000444.1:0-6395 GCA_039593235.1 Chitinophaga sp.
GCGTAAGATTATTTGCGGCGTAGCAGTTTTAAAAATGCCATTTACCTTGGTAGCAACGGAGCGGTAGAGCAATTTGTAAGAGTGCTGTCCCGGGAATTGGAGGCGCGCAACATTACCGTCAATGCGGTGTCTCCGGGCTTTACGAATACAGAACTATTGCCGGAGCGCGACCGGGCAGTGGCCGCAGAAATGATAACGGTTTCCCATGAATATATCCGATATTAAATATGCAATCCGCCTTACTCCCTGATAAAGCTACTTATTTCTTTAATATCCGGTTGGTAATTGTCCGTGGTATCCACCTCCAGCGTAGGCGCATTTATATTTAATACTTCATACGCATCTGTCAGCAATCCTCCTGCCTTGTTTAGCAAACTTAATGCGTCATCACCATGAAATTTTTCTCTTTCCGGGTAATTTAAAAGCCTGTTTCTGAACCTGTCTTTAGCAATGTCCGGTGTTGTTTTGCAAATAATAACCTTTATATCAGCCTTATCCAATAACTCCAAAAGTTTGGGCTGCCATAATTTATTTTGGAAGGCAGCTTCAACAATTATTGAAATACCCTTTGAAATCAGCAGGTGAATTATCTCAAAAAAGGTGTTATAAATATGCCAGGCTGTTGATTCATCAAGTTCGTTATGTGGAGTGTTTAACGTATTTACATAGCCCTCTTTGAGTTCATCTCTTGAAACAAGGGGACATTTTATTTCCTGAGAAAGCAGGTGAGCTAACGTGGTTTTTCCTGATGCGGGTTTTCCTGTAATAACAACTAATAATGGTTTATTCATTCCATGTAAATTTAGATGGAAGGTAAAACAGATAAAGTACTTTTTGGCGTTAAGAAGTAGCGGGACCGATTTAACACCTGCTTTGTCCTACTTCACCACCGTAATATTGTCCATTTTTTTAACGGTTTTATCCATTGTATATCGATACGCGGGATAATAATTTAGGGCCATTATTTAGTCAACCAAAAAAGCATTAAAACAAACAATGGCTTACGGCGCTGAGGCATTGTGAAGCCGTATCACTATTTATTCGTACTAAAGCTAACACATATTTTCAGGGCATTTTCAACATCTGTTATGACGCGCCATAACAGGAAGGGAAGCTAATGCCTTGTAATATCTCCCACACACTATTTCTTACCACGTTTATGCATTACTGTTAAAAAGAAAACAATGAGAACCTCTTCTTTCCCCGGGAAAGCATGGCGCACAACTACGCTGCCAGGGCTTCCATCGTCATTTGTTTATCTACTGTTTATTTTCACTATGCTGCTTTTGCCGGCCATTTTTACACCGGCCAATGCAGCAGACCCTGTGCTTGTAAAAGGCAGGGTGACAGATGGAAATGGTCAGCCGCTACCTGGAGTTACAGTAGTGGCGAAAGGCACCTCGGCAGGCGCCGTTACTAATGCAGCAGGAGAATACCAGCTAAAAATACCGGAAGGAACAACGGTATTGGTCTTTAAATTCCTGGGCATGCAGGAGCAGGAGGTCGAGTTGAAAAACCGGACCCAGGTCAATGTAGTCATGGCTGCTTCCATGCAAAACCTCGACGCTGCTGTTGTGGTGGGTTACGGCACACAGAAAAAAGCCAACCTCACCGGCGCCGTGTCCACCATTAGTTCCAAAGTACTGGAAACAAGACCGGTATCCAATGTGGCCCAGGCGCTGCAGGGGGTATCGCCGGGACTTAACATTACGCAGAGTGGCGCACTGGGAGGCAGTATGGAAAACAGGCCCTCTATCAATATCCGCGGCGTAGGTACCATCGGGCAAGGTTCCGATGCTGCGCCCCTGGTTTTGATCGACGGGATGGAAGGCGATCTCAATGCCGTGAACCCACAGGATATTGATAACATCTCCGTGTTGAAAGATGCGGCGGCTTCATCAATCTACGGCTCCCGCGCACCTTTCGGCGTGATCCTTATCACTACCAAACAGGGAAAGGCAGGCAAAACTACCATCAATGCCGGCGCTAATTATCGTTCCAGCAGCCCGGTGCTGCTGCCACACACCATGGACTCCTACACCTTTGCCACTTATTTTAACGATGCCAGCGTAAATTCCGGGCAAGGCGTATATTTTACTCCCGCCCGTATGCAACGTATCCGCGATTTTATGGATGGAAAGATCAAAACCACCATCATTCCCCGTCCCGGGCAACCCAATATATGGGCCGACGGCTATTATGAAGGCAACGATAACGTTGATTGGTACAGGGCGCTTTATAAACCAACTTCACCGGCACAGGAATATTCCCTGAGCGCCAGTGGCGGCAAAGAAAATATCACCTACTTTATTTCCGGTGGCTATCTCGACCAGATCGGTTTTATGCGCTTTGGCAGCGACAAATTCAGGCGGTACAACATTACCGCGCGCATCAATGCCAAACTTTCAGAGTGGGCATCGCTTTCTTTCATCCAGCGTTTCAGTCGTGAAGAGTTTGAAAGACCAAGTTATATGACCAATACCCTCAATGATATTGTAGCACGGCAGGGATGGCCCATGCTGCCTTTGTATGATAACAACGGGTTCCTCTATGATTCTCCTTCACCGGCCCTGCAAATGAGAGATGGAGGCGCGAGTGACAAACAATACGATGCCAACTCCCAGCAGCTGAAACTGACCATCACGCCGCTGCGCGACTGGAAGATCTTTGCAGACCTCAATTACCGTACTGATAACCAGTTTTATCATTGGGAACTAAAGCCAGTGTTTAATCACGATGTGGCAGGAAACCCCTATGTGTACCGGACCGAAAATCATGTGCACGAAGAAGCAGGACGCACCAACTACCTGAACACCAATTTGTATACAGAATACTTCAGGAAATTTGGTCAGCACAATTTCAAGATACTGGTTGGCATGCAAACCGAACAAACCAAAGCAAGGTGGTTTTCCGCACAGCGCAACGGTTTAATTGTACCGCAATTGCCGGTACTGGACATTACTTCCGGCAACGACCCCAATGGTAAACCGGTGCCTCCGGTTGTAGGCGGCAATACCAACAAGTGGGCAACACAGGGTTATTTCAGCAGGCTGAACTATGATTATAACGGGAAGTACCTGCTGGAAGCCAACCTGCGGTACGACGGATCTTCGCGTTTCCGCTCCAACATGCGCTGGATGTATTCGCCCTCTGTATCTGCAGGCTGGAACCTGGACCGGGAAAAGTTCTGGCGACCGCTGGAAAGATATGTGAACCAGTTTAAACTAAGAGCTTCGGTGGGTGAGCTGGGGAATCAGAATACTAAAGATTGGTATCCTACCTATCTTGCCGTTCCTACCGGCAATGCCGACGGGTCATGGCTTATCAATGGCCAACGGCCCAACACGGCTACTGCGCCGGGCCTTATTACGTCCAGCCTTTCCTGGGAAAAAGTACGCACCTGGAACTTTGGTATGGACGCCGCGTTTTTACAGAACAGGCTTACGTTAACAGTGGAACATTATTCCCGTCTCACTTTAAACATGATAGGCCCCGCGCCCGAATTGCCCGTGATACTGGGAACAGCTGTTCCCAAAGCAAACAATACGGACTTACAAACAAAAGGATGGGAAGTGGAGCTGAACTGGAGAGACCAGCTGAAGAACGGACTGGATTATTACCTGCGTTTCACCATGTCTGATTCGCGGACTAAAATTACGCGTTATCCCAATCCCACTGGTAGTTTAAGCACTTTCATCGATGGAAAAGATGTGGGGACCTTCATCACAGGGCACATGATGGGAGAAATTTGGGGCTACCAAACCATCGGTATCGCCAAAACCCAGCAACAAATGGACGATCATCTCAAATCATTACCTAATGGCGCCCAGAATGCATTAGGCAGTAACTGGAAAGCGGGCGATCTGATGTTTGCGGATGTGAATGGCGATGGCAAAATTTCCAGCGGCTCCAACACGGAAGGCGATCATGGCGATCTGATACTTATCGGCAATAATACCCCACGTTTCCTGATAGGAGCAGATTTCGGGGCAAACTGGAAAGGCATCGATTTCAGGGCTTTTTTCCAGGGGGTGATGAAGCGTGATTATTTCCAGAACAGTTACCAGTTCTGGGGCGCCTCCACCGGTATCTATTCTTCCGCCGGTTTAACAGAACACACCGATTATTTCCGGGATGATCCTAAACATGTATTAGGTCTCAATCTCGATTCCTACTATCCGCGGCCACTCATCAGCGGTAAGAACCAGGTGGTGCAAACACGCTACCTGCAAAACGCCGCATACATACGGATGAAGAACCTGCAAATCGGTTATACGCTGCCGGCAAGTCTGACCCGGCGCGCCGGCATACAAAAGCTCAGGATCTATGCCTCCGGCGAGAACCTGTTTACCATTACAAAAATGGCCACCATGTTCGATCCTGAAACGGTGGATGGCGGCTCCGGAGGAAGTGCATATCCTTTGTTCAAAGTGTATGCGTTGGGCCTGAATATTATCCTTTGATCAGACAAATGTAACATCATGAAACAAACACTGTATATATTACTCATAGCGGTTACGGCTTTATTGATGCATGCCTGTAACAAGGATCTGCTGGAAATCACCCCGCCCTCGCGGATAACACCGGAGAATTACCTGTTGGAAGAATCGCAGCTGGCAACTTATGTGATCAAACGATACGAAACGCTCCCTGTTTTTGGCACGTTCGACGGAGATGCCCATACCGATGTGGGCGCACGGCGTGGGTTTGATAACCGTTATGTGCCGGGCCAGTGGATGGTAGGGCAAACGGGTGGGGAGTGGTCATTCACAGATATTTACCAGTGCAACTACTTCCTTGAAACGGTGCTGCCGCGTCTTACCGCCGGTACGCTTACCGGGAATGAAGACAATATCAGGCACTACATAGGCGAAATGTACTTTATGCGCGCCTGGGCCTATTGGGTGAAGTTACAGTCGCTGGGCGATTTTCCCATTATAACCCACACGCTGAAAGAAGACAAAGCATCGCTGACCGAGGCCAGCAAACGGGCGCCCCAAACAGAAGTGGCGCGGTTTATCATATCGGACCTTGACTCGGCTATTCTCCTGATGGGCGTCACCGCTCCCTCTGGTGGTAAAAACCGCTTGTCTAAAATATGCGCACAGCTGTTGAAATCACGCGTGGCATTATACGAGGGCACTTTCCTGAAGTACTTTAAGAACACCGCTTATGTACCCAACGGACCCAAATGGCCGGGCAAAGACAAAAGCTATAACGCTTCCTACCAGTTCAAATCCGGAAGCATTGAAGGGGAGATCGACTTTTTTCTGACCCAGGCGATGGAAGCCGCAAAAATTGTTGCAGATGCAGTGCCGCTTGTACCTAACAGTATGACGAAACGGCTGGAAACGGGAAACCAGGATTTTGCCGTGGCAAGTGAAGTAAACCCATATTGCCGGATGTACAGCGCTACGGATCTTTCCAGCTTCAGCGAAGTACTGCTCTGGCGCGATTATGACCTCGGGCAGGGCGTTGCCAACGGTTTCCCCAATACAATACAAGCTGCACATGGCTGGGGATTCACACGCGGGTATGTAGACCGTTTCCTGATGGCGAACGGGTTGCCCATTTATGCAACAGGTTCCGGCTATGCCGGCGACGATTCCATACAGCTGGTGCGCCAAAACCGCGATGGCCGTCTTTGGCTTTTCCTTGCGCAGCCCGGCCAGATCAATATTCTTAAACCATCATCGCTGGGTACACACGCCACACCGGTAGTAGGATACCCCGACATCATGAACCTGATAGGCAACCATGATAACTCCACAGGCTATATGAGCCGTAAGGGCAATGTATATGATGGCGCACAACTAGGCAATGGCAGGGGAGATGTGGGCAGCATCGTATTCAGGGGAACAGAAGCATATTTCAATTACATGGAAGCCTCTTATGAAAAGACCGGCGCGCTGGATGGTACAGCCACTGCGTATTGGAAGGCGATCCGGGAAAGAGCAGGAGTGGACCCTGATATCCAGAAAACCATTGCAGCCACCGATCTTGTAAAAGAAGCGGCGAACGACTGGGGCGTGTATTCCGCCGGTATCATGGTAGATAAAACGCTTTATAATATCCGTAGAGAGCGGAGTTGTGAACTGATGGGAGAAGGGTTCCGGTATATGGATCTGCGCAGATGGCGGGCAATGGATCAACTGATCAAAACGCCCTACTTCATAGAAGGATTCAAACTCTGGGGACCGATCAAAAATTGGTACAGCGCTTCGGCACTTACTTATAACATTGGCGACAGGTGCACACTATCCGATCCCGCGCTGAGTCCCTACCTGCGCATTTACCAGAAAACCCCAACGGTGCTGGCATACAATGGTTATAAATGGACATTGGCGCATTATTTCAATCCCATTGCCATACAGCATTTCCTGATCACATCAGAA